>DZCT01000619.1 GCA_022736535.1 Desulfatirhabdium butyrativorans
GCGCCCCGGCTAAGAATAGACACAGAAAACACCGTTTTTGAAAGCGAATTGGTATAAGAATAGACGCGATTTGAATCTGTTTTCAGCCGGGGCGCTTTACGGTCTGATCTGATCTTAGCCGGGCCGATCTTTGAAAGCGAATTGGTATGAGATTCTTCACTGCGTTCAGCATCCCCGAATCCCCCGCCCACCCTATTTCTCACTTCTCAATTCTCAATTTTCTGCGTCCGGTTTCATAAACATCGAACCCACCGCGAGATAGCCGTAACCCTTGGAGACAATATCATCGAAATCAGGAATCATGCGCCTGCCGTCAATCACAAGATAGGGCGGAGATACCGTGTCTTCAACGGTTCGTGACAAGCCCCGAAATTCCTCACAGTCGGAAGAAACAAAAAGCGCATGAGAATCTTCGATAGCCGCTTTGGCTGTGGGATAATATTCTATTTTTTCAAAGAGAATGTTTTTCGAGGGATCAAAAACCGCTCGTGCGCTTTCATTGGCAAGGGGATCATAAGCCTTTATTTTTGCAACGCCTTTTCCGAGCAGCGATTCGATCACTTTGATGGAAGAGGCATCCCGCATGTCATTGGTGTGCTTTTTGAACGCCAGCCCCAGCACAGCAACGGTTTTGTTGTTGAACTTGAAACCGCACTCGGTGACGGCTCTTTCAATGAGATAAACTTTCTGATATTCGTTGACTTCATAAGAGGCTTCGAGCATCTTGGTGCTGACGTTCATGTTCCGCAACTGATAGATCAGCGAGGCAATGTCTTTCCCGAAACAACTGCCGCCCGCGCCGTTGCTGACAAAGGATCCCCACTTGCTGATGCGGTCGTCCGACGTGACCCCCATTCTGAGGTCGTCTATTCTGACATTGGGGAATTTCTCGCCGATTTTTGCGCCCACGCCGTTCCAGAAGGAGATATACGTCAGCAGCATGGTGTTTGCCACATATTTAATAGCTTCCGCAGTCTCCGGCGTTGTTTCGATATATTTGATGCGGACATGATTGACAAACTGCGAGTAAACCCTTCGGAGGATTCTGAAATCCGCTTCATGGTCGCAGCCCACCACCACGCGGTCCGGCTTTCGCGCCTGATTGACCGCGGTGCCTTCTGCCAGAAATTCGGGATTGGATGCCACGCCGAAATTCTCCACTTTGTGCGTGTTCATGATTTCCTGCAAATGTCTCGCCGTGCCGATGGGAACTGTGCTTTTATTTGCAAAAACAATGCGCTTGTCTTTACTTTGTCTTGCAGCCGCAATTTCGGCGAGATATTCCGCTGCCGCGTCATAAAAAACAAGATTGGTGGACCCGTTCAGATTGGGCGGCGTGGGCAGACATAAGAAAACCGCATCGGTTCCCTCGATGAGCGATTTCAGGTCTGTGGAAAAAAATAAATATTTGCCCAGCGTTTCTTTGATGATGTTGGTCAGCCCGGGTTCATTGACATAAGTTTCAATCTGTTCTGACTGACCGCTTGAAAAAGCCGCAATTTTTTTGGCGTCATTGTCATAGGCATATACTTCGTGACCGTATTCCGAGCATACCGCGGCATGGACAAGTCCTACATATCCGGTTCCCAACACAATGATTTTCATAGTTTTTTCCTTATTTCCGGCTGTGAGCCGCTTTTGCAATCTGCATTAATCCCTTTTGAGTTCCACAAGGGTTGCGCCCCAACTGCCTGCTTCCATAGGGGCATTTTTAAAAGATTTCACCATAGCATTTTTTTTCAAAATATCATGCACCCGCTTTTTGAGAATGCCTTTTCCTTTTCCGTGTATAATCCGGACAGAAAAAATTTTCAAGCTGATACACGCGGAAAAGTAATCATCCAACAGATCAGGAACTTCCTTGGGTCTGAATGTGTGCAGGTCAAGCACATCTTCAATGGGCAAAATAACTGGCGATTCATTGTCTGTTTCCTGTTCCATTTTTTTATCCCCCGTCTGAATCAGAATAAATGGAATTTACGTTGCTGTTTTTTACATTTCTTTTTCAGCTCTGTCAAGCTGTCCGCAGCTCAATGCAGATTCAGACAGTTGAAAAATGTTTTTATTTCTATGTGTTAAAAAAACTTGACTCCGTTTTGATATTCGTATAAAAAGAATGTTTGATAGGAGTTAGACAGTTGCCTGATTTAATTAAAACGGCTCGTTCCCACGCTCTGCGTGGGAATGCAGCCCGGCAATGGCATTAAGTTAACAATTTCGTAGGTTGGGGTGAGCCTGCGAACCCCAACACCTGCC
>DZCT01000162.1 GCA_022736535.1 Desulfatirhabdium butyrativorans
TTGAAAAACTGCGTTGAACATTGTCTGCGGAAACAGCCGGAATCTCCCTTTATGCTCCGCTCTGCGAAAAACTGTTCCGCTCTATTTTCGCACTCCGGATTGCAATCATCCGAAAAAGGGCTTCAGATATTTTTCATAGTTTTTCCAGCGTCCTGCGGCGCGTGTATAGACAGGTTCGCGGACTTCCTGATAACTTGCCGTGACAACAGCCCGTTTTAACTCATAAAAGCGGAGACATTTCTCATCCCATTCCAGACCGAGATATGCCAGCATCTCACGAGTCACGCGTTCCTGATCTGAAACCAATGCCTCATAATGCACATCCAGCATGGGAATATGAAATATCTCTTTCCAATGCCGCATGATCCGGCGATACTGACGGTAATATTCTTCAATGTTTTTAAGATCAAAGGAGTATGAATGACTTCCGGAAAAATTCTGAAAATAGAGAGACAAAGCATTATCTCTCGCGTCTCTTACACAGTGAATGATCCGGGCATTCGGAAAAAGCTGGGCAATCAGTCCGAGATAAAGAAAATTCTGGGGCAGCTTGTTTGTTATGCGGGACGCCTCGCCTGAAAAAGTGCGGAGCCGCTCCAAATAACGGTTTGCAAATTTGTCAAGCCTCTCGGCTGTGAGCGAGTCAAGACAGTCGGGGTCGGGCAGTTGTCGGGCATTCGGCGAGAGACAAAGTTCATGCGCTGTTGCTTCAATATCCGGCAGTTCGCCCGAGCCGAAGACTTTCGGGTGAGCGGCAAGGATCTGTTCGGTCAGCGTCGTGCCGGAACGCGGCATTCCCACAATAAAAACCGGAGCTTCGGAGCGGTTGCCTGCTCTGGGCAGCGAATGTTTCTGTCCCGAGTTATAGATTTTAATCAACGCGCTGATATAGCGTTTATGCTGTTTGGCGTCAAATCGCCAAGGTTTGAGGGTGTTTGCCTCCTGATAACGACGAAATGCCGTATCGTAATCGCCCAGCGCATCGTAAATATCGCCGAGCGCAAAACACAGACTGCTTTTCTCGGCATTGCTTTCCGTGTCTGCGAGGAGATGTTCCAGAAATACTGCGGCTTCGCGAGACTGTTGAAAACGGGAAGCCAGCCGGGCGTAGGTGACGGCTGCCTCGACATCCTTTGTGTGAGACATTGCCAACGGTAAAATCACCTGATATGCTGCTTCAAATTCGCCCTTCCGCATCAGCACTTTTGCCTCTCCGGCAAGGGCTGCCGGAAAATTCGGACGGATTTTCAATGCCTTGCGGTATGAGTCAATCGCCTCATCCAATCTGCCCAGATCAATGAGGACATTGCCCAGATTGCTATGCGCTTCGACAAATTCCGGCTTCAATTCCAATGCCTTCTGATAGCAGGACGCCGCGTCCCCGAATCTGCCCTGAGCCGCGTGGCAGGTGCCGAGATGATGATAGGTCTCTGCATCTTGAGGCTTGAATTGCAGCACTTTCCAAAGGCATGAAATTGTCTCATTCAGTTTTCCCTGCGAGTTGAAAATAAGGGCAAGGTTGCTGTAATATGCCGGATTGTCAGGTTTCTGCTCAATGGCTTTCTGAATCAGATTTACAGCAAGATCATGTTTTCCGTTCTGGTGAGCGGCAAGACCGGACAAATGCAGCGCGTCGGCATGGTTCGGATGTGTTTCAAGTATGTTGCGGTAAATATCTTCCGCTTCCCTGAGTCGCCCTTTCTGATGATATTGAACCGCGTTTCGGAGTTCTCTCTCAACATCCGCCGCCCTCATGTCATTCTGATTTTTTATGCCATTCTGATCTGTTATGTCATTCTGATCTGTTATGTCATTCTGAGCGTAGCGAAGAATCTCAGATTTCTCCCTTCGGTCGAAATGACAGGGCTGAGACCCTTCGCTCCGCTCAGGGTGACAGGGAGACTCAGGGGGACAGTACAGTGTGTCATTCTTCTGAGCGAAGTAAAGAATCTCTCGGTCATTCCGGCTTTTTATGTCATTCTGAGCGAAGTGAAGAATCTCTCCCGGCTCTTCCTTCACTTCAATACGCCGCGGCTTTTCTCCTGAGACAAAGATATGCCGCATTTCTTTATACGCGGATTCCAAATTTCTGACAAAGCGGGGCGTGTCAAACAGCGGTTCAGTGAGACGATGTTGAGCCAATTTTCGGCGAATAGCTTGCAGTTCTTCAGGATGACTCGCCAAATGCACCGCAACATTCTCATATTCTTCCAAAGTCTGCGTGATTAACTCCGGCAGCCCGATGGCTGTCAGAATACTCGCTGAAACCCGCGAGGCAAAATGACTGCCTTGCAGCGTTATCAGGGGAAGCCCAGCCCAGAGCGCATCGCTGCTGGTGGTGTGTCCGTTGTAAATTCTCGTGTCCAGCATCAGGTCTGCAAGTTTTTGTCTCGCCAAATGCTGTGCTTTCGGCAAGACATTCGCAAATATAAGCCGTCTGGAATTTATGCCCCTTGCTTTTGCCTCCTGCTTCAGCGCGTTCTCTGCCGGTTTGCTCCCGGGCAGCAGCCATAAAACGCTTCCCGGAACTTGTTGCAGAATCTTCATCCACACATCAAACATCACCGGCTCAATCTTATATCCGCGAGTAAAAGAACAGAACACAAACGCGTGTTCGGGCAGTCCGAACTCCGCTCTTTTCCGCTCTTTTTCAGCAATCGGCTGTCTGTGGTCATTGATCTGATAGCAGTGGGGGAGATAAACAAATTTTTCGCTGTAGTAATTCTCATATTCCGGCGGCGTCACGATGCGGTCGGTGAGGATGTAGTCAAAGAAATCCGCTCCGGTCGTCCCCGGAAATCCGAGATACGCGACCTGAATCGGCGCAGGCCGCAGCGCAGGCACGAGCAGCATGTTTCCTTCCGTATATCCCCGCAAATCAACAAGAATGTCAATCCGGTCTTTGTATATCCGAGCCGCGGCGTCAAGAGCGTTCAGTTTGGAAATATCGGCAAAAAGATCGCAGTCATTTTCTATCCGTGTTCTGTAATAGCCCTTTTCCTGTTTTCCGTAGGAGTAACAAAAGACCTCAAATTCATCTCGCCTGTGCAGTCCGAACAGACCGAGAATCAGATGTGTTCCCGGATGGTTATAAAAAGTATTGGAGAGGTATCCGACCCTGATTTTTGTCTTTTCCGATTTCCGCCTGTCAAAAGAAAATCTCTCCGGTTTGTAAATATCTCGCAAATATGAGACATAAGCGGCGGTGTCGTCGCTCCATGCTTTTGCAACCGCCAAATTAAGAGCGGAATCCGCATGTCTCGTGAGATTCACAAAAGGGTCTTCATCCGGTTTTTTTCCGCGGGTCAGAGCGTTTTTTGTCAATTTATCAAGCCGTGGATTCAGTGCTGTCAGTTCCTGCCACGAACAGGAAAGTTGCAGTTCAAAAACAAGATTGCTGCACGCGGGGGCAAAGTTCGGATCCGCTTCCAGGGCTTTTCGATAGCAGGAAATTGTCTCCTCATGTTTTCGCTGATTTTTAAAAATATTGCCCAAATTGTTGTGAGCAATTGCAAAATCCGGTTTGAATTGAATGGCTTTTTTATAACAGTCAATTGCCTTGTCCGCGTCTCCCCGCGCCTGAAGGATATTGCCGATATAAACATAAACTTCGGGAAAATCAGGCTGTAATTCCAGTGCGTTCTGAAAACATGACAATGCCTCGTCCCATCTGCCCTGATGCTTGAATCCGATGCCTGCTTTGTAGTAATCTTCAGCCTTTTCCGTTTGTAAGACAAGGGAATTTCGGATTTCATTCACTTCTATCTGATGCGGCTTTTCTCCTGAGAGAAAAATGCCCCACATTTCTTTATAAGCGGATTCTAACTCTCTCACAAAGCGGGGCGTATCAAATAACGGTTCAGCGAGACGATTTTGCGCCAATTTCTGACGAAGGGCTTGCAGTTCTTCAGGATGACTCGCGAGCCGCAAGGCAAGATTTTCATATTCCTGCAAGTTATGCGTGATTAACTCCGGCAGCCCGATTGCCGTCAAAAGACTTGCAGAAACCCGTGAGGCAAAATGACTGCCTTGCAGCGTTATCACGGGAAGCCCTGCCCAGAGCGCATCGGCTGTTGTCGTATGACCGTTGAAAATTCTCGTATCCAGCACCAAGTCTGCAAACTTGTGACGAGCTAAATGTTCGGATTTTGAAGCCAGCCTTTTGGCAAAAACAATCCGTTCCGATTTGGCTCCTCTGTTTTCGGCTTCCTGTTTTAAATGCTTCTCAACAGTTTGATTTCGCTCCGAAAGCCACAGGACGCTTTTCGGAATTTCCCGAAGGATCCGCATCCATACATCAAACATGAGCGGTTCTATTTTGTAGCTATTGTTAAAGGAGCAAAAGACAAAACTTTGTTCCGGCAGTCCGAAATCGGCTCTGTTCCAGTGTTTTTCAGCTATCGGCAGCGTGTTGTCGCTTATCATATAGGCATTCGGCATGTAAACGAATTGCTCGCTGTAATATGCCGCATGGTCTTGAGGCGTCACGATGCGGTCGGTAATGATGTAGTCAAAAAAGTCCGCGCCGCTCGTGCCTGTAAAGCCGAGATAAGTGATCTGAATCGGCGCGGGCTTCAGCGCGCATATCCCCAATCGGTTGCCTGCGGTGTACCCGGTCAGATCAACGAGAATGTCCGCGCCGTCCTCATAGATGCGTTTTGCGGAGTCTGCATAAGTCAAATTGCGAATGTCAGTAAACTTATCGCATGTCTCCTGAATACGGTTTCTATAAAAACTTCCGTCATCGGGTCCGTAGGAATAACAGCATACCTCGAACTGTCTGCGGTCATGCAGTCCGAAGAGACCGAATGCAAGGTGTGCTATGGGATGATCGTAAAAGTCATTTGAAATATAACCAACTGTAATTTTTTTATTAGATGATCTCTTGTGATTAAAAGAGAAGTGAGACTGCCACGGCGACACCGCATTTGAAATCTCACGCGCCCATGCTTTGGCGACAGCAAAATTGAGAGACAAATCTGCATGTCGTCCGATGTTTTCAAAGGGCTTTTCACCGGGTGTCTTTCCTGAATTGAGCGATTTTCGGGTCAGTTCATCGAGTTTGGCGGTCATACCGGGGAGATGTTTCCAGTCGCACATACATTGCTGCAAATACACAAAGCTGTTGAGCGAAAGCTCATGACTCGGATTCAGTTCGAGGGATTTCCGGTAACAGGAAAATGCCTCATCTGTTCTGCCCTCTTCATGCAGTGTGTTTCCCATGTTGTACCATGTATCAGCCTGATTCGGATTCATCTCCAGCGATTTCTGATAGCATGAAACCGCTTCCTGCCATCTGCCCTGTTTTTTATAGGCAGTTCCCATATTATTGACAGCTTGCAGGTAGTCCGGTTTTATGTCTGCCGCTTTTTGATAGCAGACAATTGACTCCCCCGGTTTCTGCTGTTCTAAAAGCGCATTTCCCATGTTGTACCACGCAGGCGCATAGTCCGCTTTCAGCTCAATGACTTTCCGATAAGAAGCGATTGCCTCATCTAATCTGCCGACAGACTGAAGCACATAGCCGAGACTGAAGTGATAGGAAAAATTTTCCGGCTGAATGTCTCTTGCACGCCTGAGCAGACGCAAGGCTTCGTCATTGCTGCCTTTTTGATGCTCAGTTAAAGCAAAATGATGAAGACTTTCGACATCTTCAGTTTCCACTGCTTCTATTTGACGGGGCTTTTCTCCCTGTCGGAAGATTGCCCACATTTCTTTGTAAGCGGATTCCAAATTTCTGACAAAGCGAGGCGAGTCAAACAGCGGTTCGGTGAGATGATTTTGCGCCAATTTCACGCGGATTCCCTCCAACTCATCCGTATGACTCGCGAGATGCACCGCAAGGTTTTCATAGCGGCTCAGACGCCGGGTGACTAATTCAGGCAGTCCGGCGGCTTGCAGCAAACTTGAAGAACTGCGTGAAGCAAAATGTCTCCCCTGCAATGCAATCACGGGAACCCCGGCGCACAGTGCATCAATCGTCGTTGTATGTCCGTTGTAAACCCGTGTGTCCAAAGCAATATCCGCAAGCTTCAGGCGGGCAAGATGATCGGATTTTGACGGGAGTTTTTTCGCAAAGATCAGCCGTTGGGGATTCATCCCGCGAGACTCAGCCGCCTGTCTTAAATTCTCCGCCGCGCTTCTGTTTTCTCCCATGAGCCAGAGGACGCTTTCGGGGACTTGGCGGAGAATCTTCATCCATGTGTCAAACAGACGCGAGTCAATCTTGTATGCCTGATTAAAGGAGCAAAAGACAAAGGCATTTTCCGGCAGACCGAAATCCGCTTTTTCCCATTGACTGTCTGAAACCGCCTGATTTCCGCCGATCATGTAGCCATGCGGCATATAAACGAAGCGTTCCGTGTAGTAAGCCGAGTGATGCGCCGGCGTCACGGTTTTGTCGCTGATGATGTAGTCAAAGAACTCTCCGCCGCTCGTGCCGGAAAAGCCCAGCCAGCTCACCTGAACCGGCGCAGGCCGGAGCGCACATATCCCGATACAGTTGCCCCAGGTGTATCCGGTCAGATCAATGAGAATATCAACTTTCTCTTCATAAATGCGCTTTGCCGCGTCTGAATGACTCATATCCCGAATATCGAGAAATCTGTCGCATTCCGCAGAGATCTGCTTTCGATAAACGCTGTTGTCGTTTGCGCCGTAGGAATAGCAGAAAACCTGAAATTCCTCACGATTGTGGCGTCCGAAGAGACCGGCAGTCAGATGTCCTACCGGATGATCCCGAAAATCGCCGGAGATATAGCCGAGAGTGATTTTTGACTGCTTCCGTTTCTCAAAAGCAAAAGTCATGTTCAGGTTTGACATGCGAGCGGAAATGTCTCTTGCATAAGATGCTGCGACTGCAAGATGCCGAGCCGGATCCTCATGTCTCATCAGGCTCAGAAAGGGCGATTCCGGCGATTTGACGCCGTTATCCAAAGCTTTTTTCGTCAATTCGTCTAAGTGCTTTTCTGCAAAGCTTTCAAGCTGCTGCCAGCCGCAGGTGTGTTTCAGGAGAAACACAAGGCTGCCGCAGGCAGAGCCGTGACTCGGCTCTAAGTCCAATGCTTTTTGGCAGTATGAAATTGCTTCATCGAATCTGCCCTGATCCTGAAGCGCAGTTCCCATGCTGTGATAGGCTTCGGCAAGATTCGGTTTCAATTCCATCGCTTTTTTGTAGTAAGAAATCGCCTCGTCAACTCTGCCCTGATCCTGAAGCACTGCTCCGATGCTGCCGCAGGCTTCGGCAAGTTCCGGCTTTTGCGCCAAAGCTTTTCGGTAGTACGAAATCGCCTCGTCAAATCTGCCCTGTTCCTTATAAACATTGCCGATATTATTATAAACTTCGGCATAGTCCGGCTTTAACTCCAAGGCTTTCCGGTAGTAGGAAATCGCTTCATCTGACCTGCCCCGCTCCTGAAACAGAATGCCGAGCCAGACACAGATGTTTGCATCATTCGGGTTTAATTGCGCTGCGTGCTGAAAACAGGAGACCGCCTCATCATATCTGCCCTGCTGCTGAAATGCAATGCCTTGCTGATAATATTGACTCGCTTTTTCTGATGACTCGGCGATGTCGAATCCGGATTTTCCAATTTCTCTCACTTCAATCTGTCTCGGTTTTTCACCTGACATAAAGATTTTCCATATCTCTTTATAAGTAGTTTCAAGATGTCTGACTAATCGGGGCGTATCAAAAATCGCTTCGGAAAGACGATTTTTCTCTAATTTCTGACGGACTGCTTTCAGCTCATTCGGCTCACGCGCCAAACGCATGGCGAGATATTCATATTCCTCCAAACTGTAAGTAATCAGTTCCGGCAGCCCGATGGCTGTGAGAAGACTTGAAGAAACACGGGAGGCAAAATGACGCCCTTTTAAAGTTACAAGCGGAACGCCTGCCCACAAGGCGTCAATGCTTGTGGTGTGACCGTTATAAATTCGGGTATCCAAAGCCAGGTCTGCAAGTCGCTGTCTTGCCAGATGTTTTTCTTTCGGCAAATTTCCTGCAAAAAAAAGCCGTTCAGGATTTACGCCCCTTGCCTTTGCTTCCTGTCTTAAATTCCGTTCAGCACTGCTGCCCTTGTGTAACAGCCATAAAATACTTCCCGAAATCTCACGAAGAAGCTTCATCCAAATCTCAAAGAGTATCGGATCAAATTTATATGTCTGATTAAATGAGGAGAAGACAAAACTCTTTTCCGTGAGTCCTAAGTCTTTTTTATTCCGGATTTCATCTGAAATTGCCTGCATACTGTTTGTTATGTGATAACTGTCAGGCAGATAAACGAATTTTTCGCTATAGAAAGGCGCATGATCTGCCGGTGTTACGATAGCGTCCGTGAGAATGTAGTCAAAGAATTCAGCGCCGCTTGTACCCGGAAAACCGAGATATGTCACCTGAACAGGCGCGGGACGAAGCGCACAGATTTCCAGCCGGTTGTTCGCAGTGTGTCCGGTCAGATCAACGAGAATATCTGTCCGGTCATTATAGATGCACTGCGCCGCTTCGCCGTCGCTCATACGGGAAAGATCGGCAAACTTGTCGCAGTTCTGTTCTATTTGTTTTCTGTAAAAACTTCCGTCATCCGGTCCGTAGGAATAGCAGAAAATTTCAAATTCATCCCGCTGATGCAGATTGAAAAGATGCAATATATCGTGTGCTACAGGATGATCTCTGAAATCACCGGAGAGATAAGCGACCGTAATTTTTTTCCGATATGTTTTTCTGTCATCAAATGAAAAACACATCTTGAGATTGGAGACGGAGCGGACAATATTTTCCGCCCATGACTTTGCAACTGCAAAATTCACGGACGGATCATCGTTTCGCATGAGATTCGCAAAAGGCGTTTCGGCAACTCCTGTTCCGCTGACAACCGCTTTTTTTGTCAGATCATCCAGAACACTCAGATAATTTCGGACTTCTCCCCATGCACATACCTGTTTGAGCAAAGGGACAAGTTGGGCATAAGCTTCGGCATTGTTCGGATTCAATTCCGCAGCTTTCCGATAACATGAAACAGCTTCATCAAATTTGCCGTGATGTTGAAACGTGTTCCCCAGATTGCAATAGAGTTCGGGCGAGTCCGGTTTTATTTGAATGGCTTTTTGAAAGCAGGAAACCGCTTCCTTATATCTGCCCTGACATTGAAGCGAAATTGCCATTTCGTTGCAGATTTCAACATGGTTCGGTTTTAATGACAGGACTTTCTCATAGCATTCGACAGCCTCGCCAAATCTGTTCTGCATTTTGAATACTGCTGCCATAAGAGCATAATAATCCGGATTTTCAGGAGAATACTGAATTGCTTTGCGGAGTTGTTTTTCAGCTTCATCATATCTGCCCTGCTGCTGAAATGCAATGCCTTGCTGATAATATTGACTCGCTTTTTTTAATGACTCGGCGATGTCTGCCGGATATTTGTCGGAAGAATTTTTCATGGCTGATTTACTATGAAAGATTTAGATTTAGATTAGGAGGGAAAATATGAAATACAAAAAGATGAACCACGAAAACACGGAAATTCATGTTTTCGTGGTTCATCTCTTATTCAGGAAACGCCGCATCAAAGGTGTTCAACAGTCTGTCCGAAATTCTTCTGTGGATGGCATTCACTGTCTCGTCTTCCAATGTCTCATCAGGCGAACGGTAAGTGATTCTGAAAGAAACGCTCTTGTTTCCCGCAGGAATCCGGTCTCCTTCATAAACAGCAAAGAGAGACAAATCCTCCATCAACGGCTCGTCCATCTGTCTGACGCTTTCCAAAAGTCTCTCGGATTCAATATCTTTTTTCACAATAATCGTAATATCTCTTGAGACATTCGGATATTTCGGAATCGCTTTTGACTGCTTTATCTCCGGTACGAGACTGCCGAGTTCTCTGAGCTTCAGTTCAAAGATAAAGGCTTTCTGCTTCAGATCGTAGTTTTGAAGCACTTCCGGATGAACTTCGCCGACCTGTCCGAGTTCTATCTCACGCTTGCCGCTGTCTGCATTTTCATAAGCGAGAATCCGGGCGGTATGACCGGGTTTAGTATAACTACAGGCATTGTCAGGCTTCAGCGTGAATGTCACATTTTTAATCTTCAAAGATTGCAGTATGCTTTCAACAATGCCTTTCATGTCATAGAAATCGCATTCCGCCTTCCGGCTGTGCCACGAAGCATCCGAGCGTTCCCCGGTCTGAAGACCTGCAAGCATTTCGATTTCTTCGGGAAGTTTGTCCTGTCCCTTGCTCAGAAATATCTTACCGGCTTCAAAGACTTTCATATCTCTCACCTGACGGGACATATTGTACTGCATGGTTTCCAGCAGACCGGAAATCAGCGAAGTCCGCATCACGCTCTGTTCCTCTGTCAGCGGATTCAGGATATTCAGCACAGACCTTGCCGGATCATCAGACCGCAGCCGAAGCCGGTCGCAGGAAAGATGATGTGTGAAACTGTAAGTAATTGCTTCCGTAAAACCGAAGCCGAGCATCATATCTTTTATCCGCTCCCGAAAATTCC
>DZCT01000620.1 GCA_022736535.1 Desulfatirhabdium butyrativorans
AAATATCTGTCGTAGTTCAGCGGCGCCAGATACATTTTTCCATATCTCCTTGACTGAGACGGTGTTTGAAAATCTTTATTGAGCCGATAATTTAATTTTTAAAATTATAAAAATATGTTGAAAAAGTCAAGGACAAACTTCTACAGCCATACAAAAATTGCTTTTTAACAGCCGGCAGATGGTTTTTTTATTGATTTCAGTCCCCGAATTTTGCTATAATTTCATTTTTATAAAAATAAAATTATAGCACTCCGGATATCGTTGGGTTATCTGTCAAAATTAAATTAACTGGATAGCAGAGGCACGCCGGAGGCATATCTCTATGTGTATATTTGTTAATAAACAGTGATGGTTGTCAGTAAAAAAGTATCGCTTAATAAATCGCTAAATAACATCATAATGGAGGTAAACCGATGAAGGAACTGTCCAGAAGAGATTTTTTGAAGAATGCGATCATAGGCGGAGCGGTTCTGGGGCTTGGAAACATTGTGATCCATGCACCGATGAACGCGCTTGCAAGCGGGAAGTTCGACATGGGGCTGTGCAAAAGCGTGCGAATCAAATGTATCTGCGAGCTGCCGTGCATTGACGCTGATCTGAATTCAAAAACCATCAATGATGCAGGCGGAGGGGAAGTCAATCAGTGGACGATCCCCTGGGTGCGTGAAAACGCTGCCGGAAACTGTACCCTGATTGATATGGAGACGCTTGAGGGAATCCGTCATAAATTCCTTCTTGACGCGGGCGGAGACGGTCCTTATATGGACAAATGCTTCAAACGGGAAGGCATTGATAACATGCTGAAGAGCGGCGAGATCGAGTTTCTTTTCATCACGCATGAGCATCCGGATCACCTCTGGGGTCTTGAGGCGGTTCTCAAGTACAACCCGGCGATCAGAATCTTTATTCCCGACACGTTTTATTCGGAGGGAATGTGTTTTCTGGAAGGCGCGCAGTACATTAAACCGAGTGCGGTCAATCTCATTCCCCACAGGGGGGAACTGCTCAAACTCAGCGGAGGACAGATCCATAAATTATATGAGGGCTGCGCGGCTGTTGATCTTGATGTTCCCCTCCCTGTCCGGGCCCGGGGAGAGGCGCTGCTTTACTTCAACATAAAGGACAAAGGCATTATTTATGTGACCGGATGCGGTCATCCGGGGGTTCTGACTCTGGCTGAATTTGCCCGGAAAAACTTTGCGGGCGGAGAAAACCTGTACGGCATTTACGGGGGGCTTCATATCTCATTTTTCGGCGGAATGGATGCGGAAAAGGAAAAGTTGGTCAGGGGCATGGCGGATTATCATTTCAAAAAAATTGCCTGCAACCACTGTACCGGCGTGGAGGCGGTTAAAAGAATGATCGAACTGGAGTATCCGATTGTCAGAGGAACAGCCAGATACGGTTCGTGGACCGATTTGTATGTGGGCAACGGCGATGAGGTGGTTTTCGGATGACATGATACCGAATTTCTTCCGGCTTTGCAGGGTGGGCAGAGCGCATCGAAGAATCTGCTTTTTTTCCGTTAATCTGCGCTCCGCCCGCCTTACATAAATAGACTTTATCGGAAATAAAAAAGGCTCTCGCAAAGCACGCGGAGAGCGCAAAGAAAGAAAGCCCAGGCTAAGAATAGATCGCCGCGCCCGAAATGACATTCCGACAGCTTTGCGTCTTTGCGGTCTTTGCGGCCCGGCTAAGAATAGACGCGAGAGACTCAGCCGCTTATTTCCGAAAATGTCTGATACATAAGCGCATCGAAGAATCTGCTTTTTTCCGTTAATCTGCGCTCTGCCACCCTACATAAATACATAAGCGCATAAACGGAAGAAATCTGTGTTGACATTTCTGCATTCTTAACGCATTATGGAAAGGAAAGATGATGAATGATGTAAAACTGCTCGTAATGAAAGAAAAGGCACGGAAGGAGGGATGAAACACGGCACAGGCAAGGGAAAAACTGAATTATTCCAATTTTTTAGTGTCTTTCGCACCTTTCGCACTTTCGTGTTCCGATTTTGCGGAACTTTATATCGTTTCACAGAAAACAGGGGGCAGACACAGCAGGGAAGGGTATTGAAGCATGTCCGAAAATCAGACTGAAATATTCGGAAATTTTGTTGAGGTGAACGAAGGGGATATGAAGGGGCGGTTAAGCCTGAATTTTCAGGCGATGACGCTGAATATTGACGAACTTTGGGAAGGAAGCAGCCTGTCTGCAAAGTTTCTGTCAACTTTCTGGGGAAAGT
>DZCT01000163.1:0-5120 GCA_022736535.1 Desulfatirhabdium butyrativorans
ACTCTGTTATAATAAGAGATTCTTCACTGCGTTCAGAATGACAGGGACAGAGTTTATCACCTATTCTACACCACTACCCATTTCAGAAACCCCGCAGGGCAGAATATCAGGAATATCTCATGCTACAAATATGACGCTCCTGCGGAGCTAATTACAATCAGCCCAGCAGGGGCGACATATCTGCCGATTATTCGTTTTTCTTTAATGCCGCCAGCCGTTCTTTTGCTTTTTCGGCATAGGGGCTGTCAGGATATTTCTCGACAATCTCCTGATACAGCTTGCCCGCGTGTTCCGGATTATGCTGCAATTCCTCCAGTTTGGCAGTATCAAATATCTCAGCCGCTTTATCGCCGCAGGCTGAAAGCGATATTGCCATGATTATCATTAAAATCAAAAGAAAATGCTTGAACATCTAAATACTCCTTCGGGATAAAAATTTCTCGCAAAGACGCCAAGGGCGCAAAGAAGCAAAGAGACAGAGATTCTTCGCTCCGCTCAGAATGACATACCACAGTGTCATCCTGAGCCACCCTTTTCTTGTCACCCTGAGCCACCCTTTTCTTGTCACCCTGAGCCACCCTTTTCTTGTCACCCTGAACGCAGTGAAGGGTCTTTTTTCCTTTGCGATCTTTGCGGTCTTTGCGGTCTTTGCGAGAAATTTTCACTTCTCACTTCTCATTTCTCACTTCTCATTTCCTAAAGTTTTTCCAGCAGATCGCAGAGCAGTCTCACGCCGAAGCCGGTGCCGCCCGCGCCGCAGTAATTCGCGGGTTTGCTGATAGAAGATGGGCCCGCAATGTCAATGTGCGCCCACTTGGTTTCTCCCACAAACTCCGAGAGAAACAGCGCGGCAGTAATCGAGCCGCCGCCGTTCATGTCGCTGATATTGTTCAGATCGGCAATTTCGCTTTTGAGCGATTCCTTGTAGTCTTCTGGCAGGGGCAGACGCCAGCAGCGTTCATGCGTTTTTTTGCCGGAAGACACAATGGCTTCCGCAAGGCTGTCATCAAAGGAAAACACACCCGCAATCTTTTCGCCCAAAGCCACAATGCACGCGCCGGTGAGCGTTGCCAGATCAACCACGGTCCCAGGCTTGTAATTTTTGACCAGATAAGACAAAGCGTCAATCAGAATCAGCCTGCCTTCCGCATCGGTGTTGCCGACCTCCACCGTTTTTCCCTCATAGGTTCGGAGAATGTCTCCGGGGCGGTACGCGCTACCGGACGGCATGTTTTCAACCAGCGGCATCACGCCGATCACGTTGATTTTAGGCTTGAGTTTCGCTATCGTAATCAGCGTTGCCGCTACTGCCGCGGCTCCGGACATGTCTGTTTTCATGTCTCTTGATGAGCCGCCGGGCTTCAAATTGATGCCTCCGGAGTCAAATGTAATGCCTTTGCCCACAAAAGCAACCGTTTTTTCGGCATTTTTTGCCTTGTATTCCAGAATCACCATTCGGGGCGGTTTTTCACTGCCTGAACCCACCGCCAATATCGCGCCGCATCCTTTTTCTTTCAACACTTTTTCATCAAAAACCGTGACGCCGAGCTGCTCTTTTTCCGCCGCGTCCGCGATGGCTTTTGCAAGCTGCTCCGGACTTTTTTCATTGGAAGGCGTGGAAATCCACTCTCTTGCCAAAATCGTGCCTTCGCAGATTATGGAGATATCTGATGCCAGCTTGTTGAATTTTTTTGCAGTTTCAGCGTTCACGAGCAGAGCGATTTCCTGCACAGGCTTTTTCTTTTTTTCCTTTTTATACAGGTCAAAAATGTGATTTCCGAGACACGCGCCCGATGTCAGGGCTTCAATGATGTCCGACATTTCCAATCCGGTTTTTTTGGCAGAAGGGACCGCGATGAGAACTTCGGAAATATCTTTCGAGATACATTTTTTTATCGCCTTGCCTGCAAAGGTCCGAAGGGCTTCCGCGTCCAATTTTTCAAGTTTTCCGAGACCTGAAAATATCACCCGGTCAGCTTTTTCCTGATCGTAAAGGAGCAGTTCATCGTCTTTTTCGCCTTTAAAATCCTTAAAGTTATGCGCTTTTTTCACAAGCGAGGCAATCGTCGGGTTGTCATGGATTTCCTTATCCTCACAAACCGGAACAAACAATGTTCCGACTTTATCTTTTTGCAGATTAAGGGATTTTAATTCTAACATTTATGTTTTTCCTCCTTTTGATATGAGAAGCAGGGTCACGCCGGCGGTGTCTGCTATGTTCTCAATGTTGCTGTGAGGCGCAACGGCTTCATAAGCACTTCCAATGCCGCGACAATATCCGTGAAAACCATATCAGCCGCCAGCACAGTTTCAAGAGCTGCGCCCTCTTCCAAAATCACCGCAATGCCGAGTGCAGCGTCTTTCAGCATCAGACGGTCATTTCTGCCGTTTCCGATACATACAGTATGTTCACAGCCCAGATTTTTTACATAAGCGAGCTTGGCAACATCCTGTTCTCCCGGGGGAAGCAACGAAAGCGTCACAGGCAGGTCTTTAAGCTGACACGCGACATTTCCGAATGTATCTGCTGTGATCACATGAACCTGAAGCTTTTCCGCAAGAAATGTCAGACATGCTTTCACCCAGGACAGCATCACGCCGTCACAGGCAATCGTGCCGTTATAATCCAGAACAAGATGTCTGATCTCTATTTTTCCGTATCCGGGAACTGAGACTTCTATCATATTTCTCCTGTTTAAAACAAGTTAAGAATGAAACGCAGGGGTTTTGCCGTTCTCCGCCATTTCTTTTTTCAGAAAATTTATAAACACCTGAGACAAAGGCGATGCGCTTCGGTATTTGTGCAATGTCAGATAAAAACTCCGTTTCAGATTCAGTCCTTCAATCGCGAGCGACTTTAATATGCCGGCGGACAACTCATCGGACACAGCGACCGTGGAGAGAATCGAAAGCCCCACCCCGCTTTTTATCCCCTGAATAACAGCTTCCGTGCTACCCATTTCAGCAACGATTTTAAGCTGTTCCATACTGTAACCCGCCTGAGCGAGATTGTATTTGAGCGATTTCAACGTACCCGAACCGCTCTCACGGACAATAAAAGCTTCTTCAAACAACATTTGCAGGCTGATATGTTTCCGCTTTGCCCATTTGTGATTTTCGGGGACAATCAGGCGCATATCATCTTCGATGAGTTTTTCCTGCAAAGCCCTTTTGTCGCCGGTCTTTGCGCCCACAATGCCGAGTTCCAGCACTCCCGAAAGTGTATCCGCCACAATTTTTTCCGTGTCTCCGATAATAAGAGATACGGTAACTTCTTTATATTCCTTTATAAAATTCCCGATAATCTTCGGCAGAATATGAACCCCCGGAATCGTGCTGCCGCCGACGACCAGCCGCCCCTTAATTTTTCCGTGAAACTCAGCCAGCGCGGTTTCTGTCTCATCGCGCAGGGCAATCATTTTCCGTGCATATCTGTAAAGCAGTTCGCCGGCTTTTGTGGGAATGACTTCTTTGGAAAGGCGGTCAATCAGACGGCATCCGAAATGCTCCTCCAAATCCCTGATATGACTGCTCACCGTAGGCTGAGACAGATGAATGGTCTTTCCGGCTTTGGAAAAACTTCTTAATTCAACGACTTTACAGAAAACATGAAGCTGCCAAATATCCATAGTTTAATTGAGAAGTGAGAAGTGAGAAACAGAAGTGCTGAGTGCTGAGTCCTCAGTCCTTTATTTCTCACTTCTCACTTATTCAGTTTTTCCTTTATCTTGCGGTTCACAATGGGCGGCACCATATCGCTGATGTCGCCGCCGAAACGCACGGCTTCTTTTATAATAGACGAACTGGTGAATATCCACCGCAGACCGGTCATCAGAAAAACGGTCTGGACTTCCCTGTTCAGTTTCCGATTCATCAGCGCCATCTGAAACTCAAATTCAAAATCAGATACTGCACGCATCCCTCGTAAAATTGCCGCCGCGCCACGCTGCGCCGCATAGTCCACGAGCAATCCGCCGTAGCTGTCAACTTCGACATTTTTTGAAAATCCTTTGACGCTGACTTTCAGCATTTCAATTCGTTCTTCAACAGTAAAAAACGATGTTTTTGAAGGATTGCACAGAATCGTGACAATAATTTTGTCAAAAAGTTTGAGTCCTCTTTTGATAATATCTAAATGACCGTTTGTAACAGGATCAAATGACCCCGGATAGATGGCAGTTCTCTCCATTCATCATTCCTTTCCTTTCCGACGTTCACAGCTTTCAGGCAAAAGTTTTATATCTTTTTAATTTTCAATTTCTGTCACATATTCCAAAAAAGAAACCCGTGTTTTTCCGTATTTCCGCTGATCTGTCATCATAAATTCGGCAATGTTTTCAGGAATCATCTCCGGCGGCGAATGCTCCGCAACGACAGTCGCACCTTTTTCCAAACATCCGCTGCGGTGAAGATGCCGGAGCGTCTCGCAGATAAGATTCCGGTTATACGGCGGGTCCATGAAAACGAGATTAAATAAGCGAGAATCAGGAGAATTAAGGCAATTCAAATTGTTTGCAATGTCCCATCGGATGATTTTGGCGCTGTTTTCCAAACGGCAGGAACGGAGATTCTGTTCTATGACGGAAAGCGCATCTTTTTGTTTTTCCACAAATACCGCATATTCCGCGCCCCGGCTCAATGCCTCAATTCCGAGCGCGCCGGTGCCGGCAAACAAATCCAGCACGACCGCATCACGTACCTGAGAGAAGAGAATATTGAAAATGCTTTCCCTCAGCCGGTCCGCGGTGGGTCTGGTAAGTGCGCCGCGAATGGGATGCAGTTTTTTGCCTCTCAAATCTCCGCTGATAATTCTCAAATTGCTTTTTTGCTCCTGCGTATTACTATCCGATGCTATAAAGTGCGTTTTGTCTCGTTTCAAGCAAAGTTTATGTCATTTTGTAAAAATGCTAAAATTTCATTTTAGCACTCCGGAGAGCGAAGCGAGAAATCTTTCCGTCTAACGTAGAGACGCACGGCCGTGCGTCTCTACACGGTTGAAATCACTGCGTAACTCCTAAGAATTTGCAGTCTGCTGAAAAGAGACGCACGGCCGTGCGTCTCTACGCGGTTGAAATGGCAAGAATCACCAATTTGATGACTAAGGACTCCCGATTCCCAGA
>DZCT01000163.1:5220-10453 GCA_022736535.1 Desulfatirhabdium butyrativorans
AATGGCAAGAATCACCAATTTGATGACTAAGGACTCCCGATTCCCAGATATTCCAGATGCTATAAAGTGCGTTTTGTCTCGTTTCAAGCAAAGTTTATGTCATTTTGTAAAAATGCTAAAATTTCATTTTAGCACTCCGGAGAGCGAAGCGAGAAATCTTTCCGTCTAACGTAGAGACGCACGGCCGTGCGTCTCTACACGGTTGAAATGGCAAGAATCACCAATTTGATGACTAAGGACTCCCGATTCCCAGATATTCCATTTTCTGCCGAAGATGCGCGGGTTCTATGCCGATCAGTTTGGCGGTATTGACAATATCCCAATCATTTTCAGACAGTTTATGCCGGATAAATTCTTTCTCAAACGTCTGCTTTGCCGCTTCCAGGGCATTGAAAGAAAATAATTTGGATTCCGCAGGAATTATCTCGCTTTCGGTTCCCGGATTATAAGGCGCCGGAATATCAGCCACATCAATCACATCTTTTTCCACCATGATGACCAGACGCCCGATGAGATTTTTAAGTTCTCTCACATTCCCGGGCCATGAATAGCCGCAGAGCATATTGATGGCTTTCGGCGTCATTTTCTTTTTGGGCGTATGAGGCTGTGCCGCACATTCTGACAAAAATGTTTCTACCAGAATCGGAATATCTTCGATGCGGCTTCGCAGGGGCGGCACTTCAATGGGAATCACATTCAGCCGGAAATAAAGGTCTTCTCTGAAATTGCCTTTTTCAATCTCGGCTTTCATGTCCTTGTTGGTGGCGGCAATCACCCGGACATTGACGCTCAAGATTCTCCCCCCGCCCCCGACCCGCTGAAATTTCTGCTCCTGAAGCACCCGAAGAAGCTGCGCCTGCGTTTTGAGACTCATATCGCCGATTTCATCAAAAAAAAGAGTGCCGCGGTTTGCCAGTTCAAATTTGCCGATTTTCCGAGTCGTTGTTTCCGTGAACGCGCCTTTTTCCTGCCCGAAGAGTTCAATTTCAATCAATTCTTCGGGAATCGCCGCACAGTTCACATCAATCATGGGCTGTTCCGCCCGTGCGCTCAGTTGATGAATGGTGCGGGCGACCAATTCTTTGCCGGTGCCGTTTTCGCCGCTTATCAGAATCCATGTGTCTGTAGGCGCGGCAACGGCAATCTGTTTTCTCAGCGCGGCGACGCGGGGACTGGTGCCGTTAATGGCGTTTTTTTCAATGGTTTTTTTGCGGAGATAGCGGTTTTCTTCCTCAAGGCGTCTGAAATTCAGCGCGTTATGAATCGCCACCAGCACTTTGTCAATGGAAAGCGGTTTTTCAATCAGATCGAATGCGCCCAGTTTTGTCGCCTTCACGGCAGTTTCGATATTTCCGTGTCCTGTAATGATAATGACCTGAACAAACGGATTGTTTTTTTTGATTTCTTTTAAAGTCTCAATGCCGTCAATTCCGGGCATCCATATATCCAACAGCACAAGGTCCGGGGCTTCGGCTTCAATCATTTTCAATGCCTCGTAGCCGTTGGAGGCTGCGGCAACGTCAAAGCCTTCATCTGAAAGCAGACCGCTCAGGGACTGGCGGATAGAGGCTTCATCATCAATCACCATGACAGACGGAAACATGCTTTAAAACTCCTGAATTTATTTATAAAAACAGCTTTTTTCTGCAATTCTCTGATTTGAAATAAGGCTGATGTTCTTAAACACAAAATATTTATATATATGGCATTCGGAATTAAAAATCAAGGATAATCAGAGAAATAGGGCAGACAAAAGCAAAATCGCTGTCCGCCGCTTAAAAGCTTTCTGAATCTTAATTATTTGACAAATTAAGACTTGTTTACTATAACTGTGGGTGATTCGGAAAGTTGTTTTTTTCCCACAGAGGGCACAGAGGTTTTTCCCACAGAGGGCACAGAGAAAGAAAAAACCACAGAGAACACAAAGCCTCTGTGATCTCTGTGCCTTCTCTGTGATCTCTGTGGGAAAAAAATATCCGACAGAGGGCACAGAGATTTTTTAAACTCTGTGTTCTCTGTGTACTCTCTGTGATCTCTGTGGGAAAAAAAATTTCCCACAGAGGACACAGAGCAGAAAAAAACCACAGAGAACACAGAGATTTTTTAAACTCTGTGATCTCCGTGCCTTCTCTGTGATCTCTGTGGGAAAAAAATTATCCCGGCAGAGTTCACAGAGGTTTTTCTGCGGTCTGTGAGCGAATACTATCTGATATTTCAGGGAGAACACAAGCATGATGAAAAAAGCATTGATTACAGGAATTACAGGGCAGGACGGCGCGTATTTGGCTGAATATTTGCTCTATAAAGGTTATGAGGTTCACGGCATTAAACGCAGAGCCTCTTCATTCAACACGGCGCGGGTGGATCATCTGTACAGAGACGTACATGAGGAAAATGTAAGATTTTTTATGCACTACGGCGATCTGACTGATTCCACCAATCTTATCCGCATTATCCAGTCAGTTCAGCCGGATGAAATCTATAATCTTGCAGCGCAGAGCCATGTCAAAGTTTCTTTTGAAACGCCTGAATATACAGCCAATTCAGATGCCATCGGCACGCTGCGCCTGCTGGAAGCCATCCGCATTCTGGGATTGGAAAAGAAAACTCGCTTTTATCAGGCATCCACCAGCGAAATGTACGGCAAGGTTCAGGAAATCCCGCAGAAAGAAACCACGCCTTTTTATCCCCGCAGTCCCTACGGCGCGGCAAAAGTTTATGCCTACTGGATTACGGTAAACTATCGGGAAGCATACAATATTTTTGCCTGTAACGGCATCCTGTTCAATCACGAATCGCCCATTCGCGGGGAGACATTTGTTACCCGCAAAATCACCCGGGCCGTGGCAAGAATCAAACTCGGACTTCAGGACAAACTTTATCTCGGAAATTTAGACTCAAAAAGAGACTGGGGATTTGCCCGTGATTATGTCCGCGCCATGTGGCTGATGCTTCAGCAGAATGCGCCGGACGATTATGTGGTCGCCACCGGCGAGGCACATTCGGTGCGGGAGTTTGTGGAAAAGTCATTTCGGGAAGTCGGCATTGAAATCTCATGGGAAGGCGCCGGCGTGGACGAAGTCGGAAAAGACGCTGCCACAGGCGATATATTTGTCCGAATCGAACCCCGCTATTTTCGCCCCACAGAAGTGGAATTTCTGCTCGGCGATCCCTCAAAGATAAAGGCAAAACTGGGGTGGAAACCGAGAGTTTCTTTTGACGAACTCGTAAAAATGATGATACAGGAAGATTTGAAAGAAGCGGAAAGAGATCATCTGTGTAAAAAAGAAGGATTTCAAACTTACAACCATTTTGAGTAAATTCACCATGAAAAAAACATCCAAAATATTTGTCGCAGGACATCGGGGACTGGTCGGGTCGGCTATTTTTCGCCGTCTCAAATCAGAGGGTTACAGCAATATTATGACTCGCACTCACGCCGAGCTGAATTTGAGCGAGCAGGCATCGGTCAAGGCTTTTTTCGCGTCGGAAAAGCCGGAATATGTATTTCTTGCCGCGGCAAAAGTCGGCGGCATTATGGCAAACAGCACGTATCCGGCTGATTTTATCCGTGAGAATCTTCTGATAGAGACAAATGTGATTGACGCGGCGTACCGATATGGCGTAAAAAAACTGCTTTTTCTGGGATCATCCTGCATTTTTCCCCGACTCGCGCCCCAGCCCATGAAAGAAGAATATCTCATGACCGGACCGTTAGAGCCGACCAATTCCGCGTATGCTGTGGCGAAAATCGCTGGGATAGAAATGTGCTGGTCATATA
Source organism: Desulfatirhabdium butyrativorans (assembly GCA_022736535.1). GTDB lineage: Bacteria > Desulfobacterota > Desulfobacteria > Desulfobacterales > JAIFKL01 > JAIFKL01. The sequence goes on from DZCT01000163.1 coordinate 9,002, forward strand.
ACAAACAGTACGGCACTCATTTTCTGCCGGTCATGCCCACCAATCTCTACGGACCCAACGACAATTTTGATTTGATGAATTCCCATGCGCTTCCGGCAATGATTCGGAAATTTCATATCGCAAAAATGGCTTCCGAAGGGAATTTCCAAGGCATCGCGAGAGACGAAGCCCGCTTCGGTCTTATCCCTGAAGACATAAAAGCTTCGCTTCCGAAAGTCATTCTCTGGGGAACCGGCGCGCCGAAAAGAGAATTTCTCTATGTGGACGACCTTGCGGATGCCTGCGTTTATCTGCTTGAAAATTATGAAGGAACAGAGTTGATCAACATCGGCACGGGAGCAGATAAGACTATCAGAGAACTTGCGGAGATGACGAAAGAGGCGGTGGTTTTTAAGGGCGAGATGATTTTTGACTCTTCCAAGCCTGACGGTATGCCGCAGAAACTCTTGGATGTCTCAAAAGCAAGCCGTCTCGGCTGGCGCGCCAAAACTGACCTGAAAATCGGCATTCGGCAAACGTATCAATGGTATATGGAACAGTTTTGATTTTATTTTAAGGAGACAAAAGGAGACAATATGACGGCGCATACTGCTCAACAGACAAAACAGGGCTTTTCGTATAAAAATTATTACGGATGGGATGACGGAAAACGGTGGGAACTCATTGACGGCGTTGAATATGATATGGGACCCGCGCCGTTAAGGAGACATCAGGATGTAGCCGGCGAGTTGTTTTTCCGGCTGTACAGTTTTTTCAAAGACAAAAAATGCAAAGTTTACGTTGCGCCGTTTGATGTGCGGCTGTCAGAGCTTGAAAATGCAACGGATGAGGAAATCTTTACAGTCGTTCAGCCGGATATTACGGTCGTGTGCGATTCTTCAAAGTTAGATGATCGCGGCTGCAAAGGCGCGCCGGACTTGGTTGTTGAAATTCTGTCTCCTTCCAGCGCAGGCAGAGATATGAAAACCAAGCGTGATCTTTATGAAAAACACGGCATTCGGGAATACTGGATCATTCATCCCCATGACAGAATCGCAATGGTTTATCTCCTTGATGCAGACAGACGCTACGGCAAAGCTGCGGTTTATGAGCAAGACGACATGATGGAGTCCGTTATATTTGCAGGATTGAGCATCCGGCTCTCGGATTTGTTTGCCTCTGCGTGATTCTCCTTCTGAAATCCTGCTGAAGGGTAGATTTTTTCTACCCTCAAATACTCCTTCTGCCTTATTGACTTGTTTTGAAAAAAGAAATAACTTATCCCCGTAAGTCAGAGGAAATTTAATGATAATTTCCTTAGGTAATTCAAAGGGCGGAGCTGTTTCTGCAGATAAACAGAGCAGAATTTTTCTCCCCCTTAAATACCTTGTTCACCCCATTGACTTGTTTTGAAGAAAGAAGTAATTTATCTCCGTAAGTCAGAGGAAATTTAATAATGATTTCTTCGTGTAA
>DZCT01000621.1 GCA_022736535.1 Desulfatirhabdium butyrativorans
GCGATTGGAGGAACAGATCGGAAAACTCGATCTGACAACGGATCCGCCGCAACGCCTGAAACTGATGGAAAATCTGCTTGCGGAAATGCCGCGGGAAGAGATGCTTTATGCCCGCCACATTCGGAATCTGAACGATCACCGCACGACAATCGAAACCAATATCTCAAACTATGAGACATCGTTAGCGGAAATTCGCACCTTAACACTGCCCGATGATAATTTCTCTTTCTTTGATGAATTCCTTAATCTTGCCCGAAACATATTTTTGTTTCAAATCCGAACAGATATGAATTTTCTTGAGCCGGGGCAGCATTTGTCTCAGCAGATTGTCGCTGGTATTCGGGGCATTGTGGAAATTGACACGCTGAAGCAAATGAAGGAAAATGAGGAAAGCGGTTCCAAGCGACAGGAACGGCTGGAAATTCTCGTGGCGGTGATTGTCGGCATATTGAACGGCGCGATGCTCTCTGCCACTGTCCATCCCAAGCTTCCGAAAGCTTTTGAGATGAGTGATTCGCTGCTGTGCCATCTCGTTTTTTCGGGTCTGCCCACAGGTTTGCTCATTTTGCTCATCGTCCTTCTTGTTCAGCGTCTCTGGCCGAAATAGATCGGTCGGTCGTCCCTACGGGAATTGAAAAGCGGGGGCGCCACGTTCTCCGGCTCCGGCAATATCTATTTCAGCATTGGGGACCGGGCTATTTTCACTCGTCCCTGCGGACAAAAAATATCTCACTCCTGCGGAAGTTGAATCATCACTCCTGCTTTTTTGCACGCGGCAAGCAATTCCTCCCGAAAAACACCCGCATCCGCATACCGAAGCCCGGCAAGAACCGACCGCATCTTTGCCTCGTCCGACGGTACTTCAACTTCCTGAATTGCCCGGTCAATCACCGCGGCAACGGCTTTGGGAATATCGCTTCGGCGTTCACGGATGGGAATCGGCGGATTTTCCGAAATAACAGCCATATAATCCGGAACCCCGGGCGTCCGGTTCCGGCGTTCACATTCGTCATACATTTCCCTGAAACCCTCCCGAACATAAGCCCCTGTCAGCATTTGGTAAAAGACCGCGGCAATGGAAAACACATCGGTCACAGGGCTGAGATAGCGGTAATGCGTAATCTGCTCCCGGGGCCAGTAAACCGGCGTTCCGGCAACCTGTCCGGCTAAAGTCATATTGCTGAATCCTGCGGACTCGAAACTCTTGGAAAGCCCGAAATCCGCCAGTTTGGGAACCAATATATTTCCGTTGCGGGTGAGGAGAATATTTTCCGGCTTCAAATCCCGATGCACAATGCCGGTAATCCGCTTTTCCCTGCCGCTTGCGAATTTCATTTTCAGTTTTATCCGATGGGAATATGCCAGACCGTCAAGGAGTTGCAGCATGATGCCCAGCGACTCCTCAAGTTCCAGATACCCGCCCTGAGAATTGAGATAGCGTTCCAAATCCGTACCTTCCACAAATTCAAGCACGAAAAAAAAGATCGTCTCGGTTTTTCCGTAGTCCAGCACTTCCACGATATTTTTATGTTTGAGACGTGAGGTAATTTTGATTTCTCTCTGAAACAGTCGGATGCTCTCTGCATTCATGGCAATACTCGGCCGCATGATTTTGACCGCCGCGGTTTTTCCCGTGCTTCTGTCAACAGCCCGAAAGACAATGCTCATGCCGCCTCGGCCGATTTCTTCTTTAATATCATAACCTTCGATCAGAGGGATTTCTTCCGGCATTTCCTTTGATTTTTCCTTATCTTTGAGCAAAGACCAGAGAAAATCTATGGGGCTTTCTTTTGGCGGCTGATCCGCATCGGGAAGGATTTCAGATTCTTCTGCGATATAATAAGGCTGTCGGATTTTGGTTTTTGTCTCTTTGAAACGGTCTTTTATATGAATACGAACCTTCATGACCGTATCGCCGACAGCAATTTCGTCTCCGTCTTTCAGGCGCGCTTCTCTGTCTCCGGCAGGCGCCTGAATCACGCCCGGTTCCGGGGGCTTTCTGCCGCCGTAGCGGACGCCGTTTACAAACATGCCGTTTTTACTGTTCAGTTCGGTCACTCTGCAATCCGGGGGCGATATTTCCAGCAGGAAATGATGCCGGGAAATGTAGGGATCATCCGGCAGAGATATTCGGGCATCTGCTGCTCTGCCGAAAAGAAAACAATCCGGCTCTCGGAAAGTAAAGGTCTGCCCCTTAGCCGGACCTTCGGTGACTTTGATCTCAACGTGCATGAAAACTCCT
>DZCT01000622.1 GCA_022736535.1 Desulfatirhabdium butyrativorans
ATCGAAGGTAAAATCGAAGGCAAAATCGAACTGTTAGAGAATATGTATCTTCAGGGGCTTCTTTCAAAAGAACAGTTTGAACAAATGGCGGTGCCCTTGCGGCAGGAACTGAACGCGCTGAAAGAAAAAAAGGGAACAACAGCGTCTGCCAGGGACGCGTGAACATGATGAATTTACAGCTTATTAATGTCAAATCGGCATTTACAAAGGAACTGAAGCCTTGTAAATCAAGGCATTGCCTTTGATACTGTATTTCCGGACAGATGCCGGAACCATCACAGACACGCCTTTGGAAAGCGAAAGCAAATGACCGTCCTGCGTCATGTCGGCTTTGCCTGCGGCACAGAGAAGTATTTCCATGCCGGAAGGAGAAAAAGACGCATTGCTCATATCCGAAGTAAGAGAAATCACCGACAAACAAAACTCTTCAGCCGGTGTCGGATAAATGCGTTCATATTCGCTTATTTGCCGGGGAGTAATAAGGCTGACCTCCCGCGCTTCAAACCTCAGCACCTTCAGCAGTTCCGGAACATCAACGTGCTTGGGTGTCAGTCCGCCCCGTAGCACATTGTCCGAATTTGCCATCAGTTCAAGCCCCACGCCGTCAAGATATGAATGAAGCTCTCCTGCCGGAAGAAACATCGCCTGCCCCGGTTCAAGACAGATCAGATTCAGAAAAAGCGGGGACAGCACGCCGATGTCCCAAGGATATTCTTTGTGAAGTTCGGGTATCTCTCTGAAAGCCGGATGCTCGGCTGAAAATTTCTCCGCTTTTGCCAGCGCATGGCTGATAACGTCATTTTTCCGCTCTTCCGGCATCGTCATCAGTGATTGAAAAAACTGCTTCAATCCCTCGGAATCCGGCTGTGTCTCAAGCATCATCCTTTCTTTTTTCAACTCCTGCGGACAAATCTTTTCTGTCAGCAAAAGTATTTCCGGAATGGGGCGAAAGCCTTTCAATGCGCGGAAACGCGTCAGCGCGCAGATACACTCCGGCTTGTGGCTGCTGTCTTTGTAATTTCTGTTCGGCGCATCCGGCGGAATCTTCAGCCTGTTTTCCATTTCAAATCCGGATGTTGCCTGTATTGCGTCAGGATGCGCCTGAACCGAAAGCGGTTTTGCCGCAGCCAGCACTTTGAAGAGATAAGGCAGGTTGCCGCCGAATTTCTTTGCAACCGCTTTGCCGAGAATTTTTTCCGGATATTTCCGAATCATATCGGAGAGAAGCACCTGTTTTCCCTCATATTCGATTTGGGAAGATGCTTTGGGATGCGCGCCCATCCAGAGTTCTGCCTGCGGTTTTTCCGAAGGACTCTTTTGTCCCAAAAGCTCCGGAATCGCGGTATAAGAACCCCACGCGTATTCCTGTATTCTGTTTTTCAGTATGCTTATTTTGTCCATTTTTCCTTACCATATCACCGGTTCTGCTCCGGACAATATGCGCCTGATATTGTCTTTGTGGCGGATATAAATGAATACTGCCGTAAGAACCGCGCATCCTGTCATTATTTCCGAGCCGGTCGTTTTCCATACCGCAAGCGGCAGCACGGCAGCCGCCGCAAGCGAACCCGCGGACGCCCGATTGCACAGGCAGATAAAAATGATAAATACCAGTATTGCAATGGAAAAAGCTGGCAGCGAAATGACAAGAAAGCATCCGGCGGCGGTTGCCACGCCTTTTCCGCCGTTTTTGAATTTTGTGAAAAGCGGGTAAAGATGTCCCAGAAAAGCCGAAAAGGCAACAGCAGCAATATAAAATTCGCCTTGTGCGCTGTTTGAATCTGCTATTGAAAAAGCAAGATAAACCGGAACTGCGCCCTTGAGCATGTCTGCCGCAAGGGTCAGCACGCCGGCAAGCGGCCCCGCCACCCGCGTGACATTCGTTGCGCCGATGTTTCCGCTTCCTTTGGCGCGAATATCTTGAGCCGTAAACATTCGCGTCAAAATAACACCCCAAGGGACGGAACCGAGCATATACGCAAAAACAGGAAGCAATATAAATTGTATCGTCATCATCATCATTATTTCTCGTTTCTTTCTCGTCCCTACGTTCTGCGCTGAAAGATTGCTCCGGAGTGCAAAAATCTGTTTTTAGCCGGGGCGCAGCGTTTTTTCCAGTAGAACGGGTTTGAAACCCGTTTTACTTTGCGGACCGGAATCGGGACGCGGAGCGTCCGGGCTGCATCAATGGCATTAAGTTAAGAGAAAAATGTAGGTCGGGGTGAGCCTGCGAACCCCG
>DZCT01000164.1:0-5519 GCA_022736535.1 Desulfatirhabdium butyrativorans
TGCCCACCTTCTGCTGCGCCTCAGCGGGCGGGGCGTGAATCTACAAGGATTGTGTGTAAGCAGGGATTTCGGGTAAATTGTCTGAATCAGGATTTTCAGGATTTCAGGATTGGGGAGGATTTGTGTTCAGCGGTCAGAACAGAGCCTGTAGGGTGGGCAGCTTGCTGCCCACCTTCTGCTGCGCCTCAGCGGGCGGGGCGTGAATCTACAAGGATTGTGTGTAAGCAGGGATTTTTCGCTCGTAATTCCTGCTTACACACAATCCTTGTAGATGATTTTGCACGGTGGGCAGCAAGCTGCCCACCCTACATGACTGGGATTCTTCACTGCGTTCAGAATGACATTTCCGATACAGAGATTCGGTATGATATTAAACCGCTTTGCAATACACCGCTTTTGCATCGCCCGGGGCGTAGAAGTCATCCATCAGCGATTCAAGACGATAATCGCAGTGTTCGTAAAACGCCCGCGTCGCGGCGTACTGCGCCCGGCTTGAAGTTTCCACATAGATGCGTGTGCCGCCTGCGTTTTTGATGAGTCTTTCGGATTCTTCCAGAATTTTCCTGCCGAGTCCTTTTCCCTGAAAATCAGGATGCACGGCAATCCAGTAAAGATCATAGCTCGACTCGGTGCAGGCAATATGCCCGTAGGAGGCATATCCGACCACCCTGCCGTACTGTTCCGCAAAGACAAAATAATAGCCGCTGTCCGCGCCTTTGTCGAGACGTTCCTGTACTAATTCTACTGCCACATCTATTTCCGCAGGATTGAAAAACCCAGTGTTTTCTGTCAGTTGTCGGATTGTCTCGCAATCTGCCGCAACAGGCTCATAACGGAAAACAAGCTCCTCAACATCTTGTTTTCGCTGTGCGGAGATGTGTGTCTGGCGAACCGGTAGTACAACTTCTTTAAAAAAGTTGCGATCATATATAAGCTGCTGCTTTCTGAAGGTGTTGTTCAGCACCCGTTCAATCGCTTCTGCCAGAGATATTCCCGCCTGTGCCAAAGCAGCGGGATAACCGGCATCAGGCGAAAGGCAGGGATTGGTGTTGATTTCCAGAATCCAGACGCGTCCGTGGGTGTCCACCCGAAAATCCACCCGCACATATCCGCCGAGTCCGAAGACCTGCCAGCAACGGACAGCCGTTTGCTTCAACTCCGACAAAAGCTTATTGTCTGTTTCCGGGAAGTCAAAACATCGGGGCGTGTGGTGATATTCATAAGAATCTTCCTCCCATTTTGCCCGATAATCCACAATCCGCAATTTCCCTTCATCGTATCCCTCAAAAATGATTTCCGCGGGCGGCAGCACTTCCGGTCCATCCGGACCCGCAAGCAGCGAAAGGTTGAACTCCCGACCTTCCACAAAAACTTCGGCAAAACATGCGCCACCGAGCCGGGGCGCACGCGCCTTCAATATGTCCTTAATATGAGACGGAGATTCGGCGACAAAAAGCACATCTTCCACCAGCCCGATGGAAGCGTGTTCCCAGAGCGATTTCGCAATCCAGCGAAGCGGCGTTCCCAAGTCTTTCAAGTCGCTGAAGTCATTTGCTGCGGGATTGTATTGATAAAGCGGCGGCATATCGCCGGGATAGGGACCGACCCAGGGCGGCGTCGGCAATTTTACCGCAGCCATGCGCTCTTTTGCCATGATTTTGTTGGAAGTCGTTTGGACAGCTTCCGCGCATGAACCGGTGTAAGGCATTTTCATGGCGTCTAAAAGCGCGGGAAACAGATGAATCAGGCGTCCCTGCCCGTCAAGGGATTCCACCAGATTGAAAACGATATCCGGCATTATCTCCTCCAATTGTCTCTTTACGGCAGAGAGATCGAGATCGCAGGCCAAGGAAAGCGTTTCATGTCCCAACTCGCTCAAGGCTTCCGACACGGACCGAGCCTGTACCAGCACGTCCCGTTCATCCGGGCTGCTTTCATCTTTCACTTCATTATGAACAATGGCGACACGCATTTTCTTATTTTGAATTCCTCTTGTTTTTCAGCCGCTTCAAAGCCGAATTCACAATCGCCTCAATCAGTTCGATATACGGAATCCCGAGTTTATTGCAGATAATGGGCAAATCCGAATGTTCGGGATGCAGACCCGCCAGGGGATTGACTTCGATAAACTGAGGCTGCCCCTTTTCATCGCAACGGATATCCACCCGCCCCGCGTCTCTGCATTCGAGAACTTTCCATGCAGCCAGAGAGATTCTTTCCGCCTCCCGAACCGCCGGCTCTTCTTCGGCGCGAACCGGACGGTATTCCACCAAATCTTCACAGCCTTCTTTGTTCACATAAGAATAGACTTCTTTTTCCGCACCGTCAAGCAAAATGACTTCCACGGTTCCCCATGCCTTTGCTTCCGAACCGGTTCCGACAATTCCGACGGTAAATTCTCTTCCCGGGAGAAATCGCTCCGCAAGTACGGGCTGATGATAGGTATCCAGCAGGTTTCGGCACGCGTTGCAGAGGTCTTCTCTGCGCCGTACCACCGACTTGGAGGTGACACCTTTACCGGTTCCCTCGGCATTCGGTTTGATGAAAAAAGGCGGATCAAATGGAATGTTCCCCGCATCCTCCGGCTTTTCAATGATAAAAAAATCGGGTGTCGGAATGCCCGCGTCGCGAATCACCCGCTTGGTCATGCCTTTGTGCAACGTAAGACTCATGACTAAGGGGTCTGAAAACGTATAGGGAATTTTGTAAGCGTCTAAAATTGCGGGAACTTGCGCTTCCCTGCCGATGCCGTAAAGCCCTTCGGCAATGTTGAAAACAAGGTCCCAGCGATTCCCCCGAAATGAAGATGATGCCAGATGCCCGATTAACTGACGCACATTTCCGATGCGCTCGGTTCGGTGTCCCAGCGCACGCAGGCTGTTCTCAAGCGCATCAACGGTGTCTTCCCGGTCAAATTCCGCGGTTTCGTATTCGTCAAATCCTGCCGCGAGATATTCAGACCGCAGGTCGTAAGTCAGACCGATAAGCATGGTTCGGTTTCTCCAGAATTATTTCAGTGTAAAGCTTATGATGCCACTGATAAGCATTTTCCCGTGAACAGCCTGCAAGCGCCTGTTCAAGCGTCTGTCCTGGTGTGAGCAAATGAACAGGGCAGCCCTCTTCCAATTCCTCATAAAGCCCGTCTGCGTTATACGAATAGGGATAAAGTCGGCATACTAAGGGACGGGTCTCTAACGCCAGCACGCAGCCCGTAGCTCCCAGAAAGATGCAGTCTCCCGCAGGATTGCGTTTCAGCACCCGGCGGCTCCCGTCCTGTCTGAAAACATAAGCCGCCCACATCGGATCATCGTCCTGATCTTCGTAGGAGGGATCCGATGCTTTGCAGAACTCATAGAAATGATTCTGACCTGTTTTCTCAGCAATACGCTGCACATCTCCGGGCGTAATGTAGATTTCTCTTTCCTGACAGCAGGTTTTGCCCAGTTTTGCACAGCGTTCACAGAGGCATTCCATAATATTGTTTTACTCCTATTGCCTGAATGTAACTTCCCAAATCGGTAGCGGGCGGCGGGGGCGTAACCCCGCCCTACCGTTTTTAAGTTGGAGTTGTAGGGTGGGCAGCTTGCTGCCCACCGGCTTATAAACGGTGGGCATTTCATGCCCACCCTACTTACTCGAAATGACACTAAGCTGCATATCGTTTCAACCGGGCTGCCTGTATTGTCATTTCGACCGAAGGGAGAAATCTTTCATGACGGATAACAAGCCTATTTTATAAAATTCGGCTCGCTCCGCTCGAAATGACATGAACAGCAGGCGGCGGGGTCGTAACCCCGCCCTACCCTCTAACTGTTAAAACAAACATCGCCCTGCTGATCCGGATAGCGAAACACGCCGCCTTCGTAGTTGCGGAGCAGGAGGTCATCACCCTGTCTGCCGCTGACATAATCCGGCATGAGCGGTATTTTGCCACCGCCCCCCGGGGCGTCAATCACATACGTCGGCACCGCATATCCGCTGGTGAATCCCCGCAATCCCTTAATGATTTCAAGACCTTTTTCCACAGGCGTGCGGAAATGCCCCGAACCGGATATAGGATCACACTGATAAAGATAATAAGGCCGCACCCGCATCCGCATGAGATGATGCACAAGGTCTTTCATGGTCTCCACATTGTCATTGACATCCTTGAGCAGAACCGTCTGGGAACCCAGCGGGATTCCCGCATCTGCCAGCATTGCACATGCCCGGTAGGATTCGGGCGTGCATTCTTCCGGATGCGTGAAATGAAGACTCATCCACAGCGGATGATATTTGCGAAGCATCCGTACCAGCTTGGGCGTAATGCGCTGAGGCAGAACTGCCGGCACTTTGGTACCGATGCGGATGACTTCCACATGCGGAATCTGACGAAGGCGCGTCAGAATCCATTCCAATCGCTCATTGCTTAATGTGAGCGGATCACCTCCTGAGATAAGCACATCTCGGATAGTCGGCGTGCTTTTGATGTAGTCAATCGCCTTTTCCAGACGGGACTTACTCGGAAGAATCGCTCCGTGTCCGACAACGCGGGAACGGGTACAGTATCGGCAATAGGTGGAACAAAAATCAAGCACCAGCAGCAACACCCTGTCGGGATAACGATGCACAAGCCCCGGCACCGGGCTTTGCCCTTCCTCGCCGAGGGGATCATCGGCTTCCCCGGGCATTCTCACAAACTCATTCATTGTGGGAACCACGGTCCGGCGCAACGGCTGACAGGGATCATCCGGCGACAGAAGACTCATGTAATACGGCGTGATTCCCATGGGAAGTTTTGCCCCGAGCCGTTCCACAGCATGTTGTTCTTCGGAAGACAGACTGAGAATCTGAGACAGTTGCGCGTATGTCCGGATGCGGTTGCTCACCTGCCACTGCCAGTCATTCCATTCCCTGTCAGGAACATCATGAAAAAATTTCCGGCGAAAAGCACGCGTTTTCGGCAGTGTCCGGGCAACACGTTTTGTACGATTGATACGATACGTTAGAGGGATTTTCAATGCGTTTTTAGGCATGAAAATCCGAAAGTCAGGCACGGAAAATTCTCTGGTCAGAGGAAAGGCAGCTATACCCGGAGGCTCTTCTTCCTTTTCCTCTATCAGCGTCCCCGCAGGGGACTGAACCATACACGATTCTTCTTGCATCTTTCTGTTCTCCTTATCAGAGTTAAAAATTAAAAATTTGACATCGCAGACGCCCTGCCTGTTGTGCCTCACAAACAGGATGCCTCTGCCTATCGCGGTACTTATTTTAAGATGCGTTTATGCGACTTTCAAATATTTTTTTCCTTTTTTGAATCACCTCTGTCTGTTCCGGCAGTGACATTTAAATCCGGAGTGCTAAAATGAAATTTCAGCATTTGCAAAGTCATTTTTTTTATTTCCCCCTTTTTTAAAGGCAGGGCTGTCAAGTTCTCGTTTCCGCACCCCGCGTAAAACGAGTTTTCAACTCATTTTGCACCGTCCCTGCATTCTGAGCGGGTTTCAAACCCGCTCTACACCCCTTCAACGGATTTGACC
>DZCT01000164.1:5619-10407 GCA_022736535.1 Desulfatirhabdium butyrativorans
CCTGCATTCTGAGCGGGTTTCAAACCCGCTCTACACCCCTTCAACGGATTTGACCCGCTGCCGGAAACGAGAACTTGACAGCCCTGCTTTTTTAAAGAGGGACAAAAGGGGGATTTTTTCGCAGGATGCCTTTAAATCCCCCCTGCCCCCCTTTAAAAAAGGGGGGATTGCGGAGAAACTCGTTTATCTATCCCTGAGGTGCCGGATTTACTTCATCGGTTCCCCCGCCCTCCGGCGGAGGCGTAACTTCCTCTTCAAGTCTTTCTTCAGGCGGTACTTCATCCGCAGGCGCAGCCTCATCATCAATGTTAATGTTTGCTTCCTCAGCAGCCTGTTCCTGCGGCGGAGGTATTTGTTCCTGCTGTTCGGCAACTGCAACTTCCTGTTCGGCGGCAACAGCCTCTCGGGTCTCATCTCCTGCGGCACACACAGACACGGACGCGCTCAGTTGAATTACACACCATGCCAGAGCGGCGCCAATCACTGTCAGTTTTTTCATTTGATATACTCCTTCCTTATTTTTTTTGTTGAAAATTTCCTAAGCCTTTTTTATTGAGAATTGAGAAATAAAGCGACTTCCCACTTCTCACTTCTCACTCCTCAATAAATACTCTTTTACTGTAATCATTTTGCGGGCTTTTACGTCGGATTTTATCATACCGGTGACGCTGATCTTTTGGCGCATAACCTTCAGCAGTTCCCGTCCTTTTTCATTCTCACTGTCAATGATGTATTCATCTTCTTCGTAAGTAGAAATGGCAACTGCAATTACATTCCCGTTTTCATCCCAGTCTGCCGGCACCACAATTCCCTCTGCTGTGATCATACTGTCACCTTCCGATTCCCCATTCCGCTGTTTTATATTTCGCAATCTCTCCTGCAAATCCTATGCCATGAACTTAACAACTTCATATTAAAGGATTATCAGATTGAAGCTGCCAATATGCCGGAACTGTGAGTTCCTAAGTTGAATGGAGAGAGCGCTTCTCGCCTGCCGGAAGGGAAGGCATCAGATGCTAATTGTTTATAAATAAAAGAAAAATATCATACAGGAACTTAAAGTTCCGACCGCTCATGTATCGGAACTTTAAGTTCTTGTAAAATCGGGGGCGGGGTATATACAGGGATTGTTTATAAGCAGGAATTTCGGAATCCCTGCTTATAAACAATCCTTGTGCAAGGGAACACAGACAGACAGCAGAGACGCAAAATTTTGCGTCTCTGCATCGTATTCATATTTTCATTTAAAATCTTCCTTATGAATATCATATTTCTTTAACAGTTTATGCAGTTGCCGGGTGCTGATTTCCGCTCCTTCCGCAGACTTGTTCATTTTTCCTTTGTTCCGCATCAGAAGTTCTTTAAGATAGCGTTTTTCAATATCTTCTACGGCTTTTTTTCTTGCCTGGGTCAGGGGAACAGAAAAATCCATCTCCACGCACGCGGAAACCGCATCAGACTGAAACAGTTCCTTGGGGAAACTCTCCGGCGTCAGCATGGGCGAGTTTTCCAATATATATGCCCGCTCCATCAGATTTTCCAGTTCTCTGATATTTCCGGGCCATAAATACTGATGAAAAGCATCCAAAACACGGGGATGGACGCCGTGAATTTCTTTGGGATAAAATTTGTTCAGCTTTTTCAGAAAGGCTTCCGCAAAAAGCGGAATATCCTCTATGCGTTCCGCCAAAGAAGGAATTTCAACAGGAAAAACATTCAGACGATAATAAAGGTCTCTTCTGAATTCGCCCTGTTCACACATTTTTTTCAGGTTTGAATTGGTGGCGGCAATCACCCGGACATTGGTTTCAATCATCTCTTCGCCCCCGACCCGGTGAAAAGTGCCGTCCTGCAATATCTGCAACAGTTTGATCTGCGCGGCCGGGGTAACGGTTCCGATTTCATCCAGAAAAATTGTCCCTTCATTGGCGATCTCGAATTTGCCGAGTTTTCTTCTCACCGCGCCGGTAAACGCGCCTTTTTCATGCCCGAAGAGTTCGCTTTCCAAAAGCGTGTCCGGTATCGCGCCGCAATGGACGCTGATAAACTGCGATTCCCGGCGGTTGCTGTGACGGTGAATCAGTTTTGCCATAACGCCTTTTCCGGTGCCGGTTTCGCCGACGAGCAGCACGATGCTTTTGGTGGGCGCAACCGAGCGGATATTGTCAAAGACCTTTTTCATCACAGGGCTTCGGGTTTGCACAATATCCGAAGATTCCGAATCCCAGAACTTGTCCCGGAGATAAGCCAGTTCGGACTGAAAAATTGCGGTTTGATATGTATTTTCAACTAAATATTTTGCTTCATCCGTACTGATGGGATATGTCAGATAATTGCTCGCGCCGGCTTTCACAGCCATGACAGCTTCTCTGATTCTTTCCGGAGAGGTCATAATGATGATCTCAAGAGAAGGGTTTAAATGCCAGAAAGGCTGCAATGATGTTTTGTAACCGTTTTCCGAGTTTGATTCCCGAAGGATTTCCAGATCAATAAAAACAAAATCATAGCGTTTTTTTCGGAGCATTTCCATCGCAGGCTCTTTGACAAATGCTTTTTCCACCCCGTATTCCGGACGAAAACAGGAATGAATCAAACGGAAAGTTTCCGATTCTTTTGATATGACAAGCATATATTTCATTTGTTTCTCCAAAAATTTGTCACTTGTTTCCGGCATCCTTCAGGTTTTTTTATTCCGAGAAAAGCATCTGTTATTCATAATTTCCTGAATTTATTTATTATATATAAAAAAACGGGCTGTCTGTCCGAAATATATACTAATTTTTCGCCGCATAATCAAAGAAAAAAATGTTTAATTCATGCTTCGTGTCTGAATCCTAATCACGACAGCAGAAAATGCAATCACAATTCGATCAGAGTTGTTGCAAAATAACCTCATACATGATATTCAGTCTGAATTATTTTTTAACAATTTTACAGAAAGGTATGTTTGACAGCTTATGTTTTACAAAATTAAAATAGTCAGTTTGATATTTATTCTCTCTCTGTCTTACAGGCACTGTCTTTTTGCAGCGGAAGCCGGCGGCGTCTTATCCGAAGGCAGGACTTATTCGCTTTCCGATCTTTACGGCATCGCGCTGAAAACTTCGGAGGAAATCAGAATTTCCGAAAAAAGCCTTTCCATTGCCGAACTGACCAAAGACAAGGCGTTTTCAGTTTTGATTCCGGGTGTTTACGCTTTCGGAGATTATACAAAGTACACGGAAAAAAAGAATTTTGACGATGCGCTGTTTCAGCCGGAATGGGCGGTATCTTACGGGCTGAAAGCAAGTCAGAGTTTCACCCTGAACGGAAAAGAACTGACAGCCTTCAGGATGGCGGAAAACAATATTGAAAAAAATAAATATGATCTCTATGCCGTGAAAGAGGATTATCTGTTCCGGCTTGCATCTGCTTATTATGATGTGCTGAAAAGCAAGAAAGCTGTTGAAATTACGGAAGCAAATGTGGAACGGCTGGAAAAGCACCGGCAGGCGGTGTCGGTCCGGCTCAGGCTTGAGGAAGTCGCAAAAACCGCGCTTTTCAGAGCCGAGGCAGAACTTTCGCAATCCCGAACCGACCGGATCAGTGCAAAGAACAATCTGAAGCTTGCAAAGACGGTTCTTGCAAGAATTGTCGGACTTCCCGGCTTATATGAAATCAGAGAACCGGACCCGAAGGAAAATTTTTTGGCTGATGCTGATTTGGAAGCCTTGAAAACAGAAGCTTTGGCAAATCGTGCCGAGATAAAATCTTTGCAGATGCAGGAAAAGGTTTCCGATAACATGGTTGAAATTTCCCGGGGCGCGTACTGGCCCACGGTCAGTGTGGAGGGAACCTATCTGAAAATGGATCAGGAACCTTCATCACAATATAAAGACAGCATCTCTTTGGGATTGAAACTCAATTTTTCCCTGTTTGACGGGGGGCTGCGGGATGCCGGGGTCAGGGAAAGTCTTGAGCAGAAGGAGCAGATGCGGCTTTCGATTGAAAATCTGTCAAAGCAGATAGCCGTTGAAATCGAACAGGTGTATCTTGAACTGATGACGCATCAGAGCATCCTCAAATCCCTTGCAGATCAGTTGGAATTTGCAAAAGAAAATTACAATGCCGTGACCAGGCAGTTTCAGTACGGGCTTGCCGACAGTGTAGAGGTCATGGACGCCAATACATTGCTTGTGACCTCCCAAAAACAGCTTTCAGAATCCGGCTACGGTTTTCAGTTGGCATTTCTGAAATTGGAACGGGCCAAAGGCACATTCTTAAAAAAGGTAATTGAATAGACTTTATCGGAAATAAAAAAAGGCACATTCTTAAAATCGGAAATAAAAAAAGGCACATTCTTAAAATCGGAAATAAAAAAAGGTTCTCGCAAAGGGCGCAAAGCCGCCGGAATGTCATTTCGAGCGCAGCGAGAAATCTTTTTTCCTCTGCGTTCTCCGCGTGCTTTGAGGGAGATAAAAAATTCAGCCGCTTATTTGCGATAAAGTCTGATAATAAGATTTGACAACTTTCTGAAAGTTGTTTATCTTTTCTTATAAAGAAAAATTGACCTCGTTGACCTCGTTCCCACGCGGAGCGTGGGAACGAGAAAAAAAGCTGTCAAATCTCTGTATCTTATACCGATTCGCTTTCAAAATTGATGTTTTCCGCATTCGGTAAAACGGGTTTGAAACCCGTTCTGCAGTAGCGGAAAACGTAGCGATGTTTTCCGCACTCCGGAAAGCGAATCGGTATTAAATCTCCGCATCTTTGCGGGCTTTGCGAGAAATTCACAGACGCGGCATATTG
>DZCT01000623.1 GCA_022736535.1 Desulfatirhabdium butyrativorans
TGCCGGATGATGAGCGAACCCCGACACCTGCCGGATGATGAGCGAACCCCGACACCTGCCGGATGATGAGCGAACCCCAACGCTTGCCGGATGATGAGCCTGCGAACCCCGACAAATGCCGGATGATGAGCCTGCGAACCCCGACAAATGCCGGATGATGTTGGGGTTCGCAGGCTCACCCCAACCTACGGAATTTACGAGATTGTCAACTTGACGGCATTGACGCTCCGCGTGGGAATGCAGCCCGGACGCGCAGCCCGCCATATAGACACGCCGCCGGCGTGCCTCCGTATTTTTATAAAACAATCCGCAAAATAACGCCGATAAAGAGCGAGGCAGCGAGACCGAGCGGAATGGTCCGCCGAAGGATTTCGCCTTCTGTCCCGATGGCGTTGCACATGGACGTTGCCATTGCCACTTTGAAAGGCGAAGAAACAGAACCCACCGACGCGCCCACCGCCAACCCCGCCGCGAGCCATGTCGCTGAAACGCCGAGAAGATTTGCCGCTTCTATCTGAAGCTGTGCAAACAGCATCAGCGAGGCAACACCGTAGCCTGTGAGAAAAGTCCCCACCCATCCCAGCAGCGGAACAAATACCGGATACAGAGTTCCGGTATAGAGTTTCAGACCGTGAGAAAGCACCCAGGGAATGTTATGCGCCTGATCGAGCCGGGCAAAGCCTTCGGCATAGCCCGAATATGCGATGATCTGCCCCATCGCGCCGAAAAGCCCCATTGCCAGCAGAGGACGCCAGCCTTTCCGCATCGCAGCTCCGAGAATCTCCCGAACATGCTTTTTGGGAACTTTCAGCAGATAAGCCGCCAGACCGAAGGCAAGAAAAAGATAAATATAGGCGGAAAAAAAAGGCTGAAACGTAAGTTTGTGAACAGGGATAATATTCACGGTTATCGTCAGACGGCGAAAAGTCAACTCCTTGAGATAAGGGATGATATTGATGAGAAGAAGCGTTGCCAGCATGAAGGCAAAGGGCGCCGTGTCTTTCAGTATCTGAATGTTTGTCTCAGGCTTTCGGTTTCCCAGAAGAATGAGACAGAATATCAGCGCGAGTCCCGCAACCATTCCTGATATGGATACGCCGATGAACACGGTCACGCCCAGCGCGGCGATTCCGAGAAAGAATCCGCAGGCAAGCGTCAGCGCCATTCCCCGAATCCCGCCTGATTCGGGAAGATACATCGGCACGCAGGCAGCCATTGCCAGTGTCGCAGGGACAGAGAGCCATGCAGAGGCAATTCCCAGTTCCTGAATCGGTATGCCCGTCACAAGGGAAAGCACGGTAATGATGATGCCGGTCAGTTCCAGGGTCATCAGACCGGAATAGCCGATGATGGAAAGCGCGGCGGCGCCGGCAGGTGAAACACCCGCGGCGTAAAGCATGGGCGCGACGCCCGGCTCTGCGATCACGCTTGCGCCTTCCATGAAATTGGATATGCCCAGCGTAATCAGAAGATTTCGGTGAAACGCGTCCCGCACCCCGCCCATCAGCCAGTCAACAATGCGCTTGAGCGAACCGGTTGCCGTGAGCAGAGTGGAAAGCAGAATGCCCGTAAAAATCACCAGAATCAGGGGCAGGGCTGTGGCAACGCCGTCCAAACCGGTGAGCAGCGCCACGCTCAACGGTGTGTTAAAGAAAAACATCGTGAGCAGAAGCGTAAAAATCAGACTGTAAACGGAAAGTTCCAGCGCTGGGCGGCGGAAAACAACTGCCAGCAGCGTCAGGAGAATCACAGGCGTCCAGCATAGAATGAAAAGTGTCAGTTCCATAGAGTTCAGAGTTCAGAGGTTGTACCAAATCTCTGTTGAAAGTATGCTCTTTTTTTGTTTCCCGCAGAGAACACAGAGGAGAAAAGCCCGCAGAGAACACAGAGGAGAAAAGCCCGCAGAGAACACAGAGGATTTAAAAACTCTGTGAACTCTGTGTATTCTCTGTGAACTCTGTGGGAAAAACTCTGCGGGAAAAAGTATCATATAAAGTCAACAGAGATTCGGTATTAGAGGTTAGTGTCGGGCAGCGGTGCAGAAGAGGAAATCACCTGCTTCTATATCCTGCCAGTAATCCGCTTTCGGTTTTTTACGGCGCACTTTCCGCTCATATGCCGTATTCCGTTTTCAGATGTCTGTCTGTGTGCGTCTGCGGCAAAAAAACAAAATCGGCTCAATAGACCTCTTTCAAAAGTACATATTGACATCGGAGAAGAAGTCTGACAGAA
>DZCT01000165.1 GCA_022736535.1 Desulfatirhabdium butyrativorans
CCCTGATACCGAGCTTTCTCATCGGAATTGCTGCTGATTCGGATGCGATCCTCGCAGAAGCCGATATAGTAAAGCAGACTTCGCATTCCTTCCACATAAGTTTTCATCAGCATGAGCTGACGGCGCACATCCGGATGCTGAATAATGGGAACAGCGGGCGCGTCTTTGTCTCCTGAGACAAGAGATTTTCCCTGAATCCGGGTTCTGGCGTAGTTTAAGGCATTCAGGTAAGACGCGGACGCGGAGGCAAAACCCTGCATTCCCACCAGCAGACGGGCTTCGTTCATCATCACGAACATTGCCTGCATTCCTCTGTTTTCCGGTCCCAGCAGCGTTCCCCTGCATCTGCCTTTTCCGCCGAGGGTCAGGGAGCAGGTCGCGTTCCCGTGAATGCCCATCTTTTCCTCGATGCCGGTGCAGACCGCATCGTTGAACTCGCCGAGGCTGCCGTCGTCGTTCACCCATATCTTGGGAACGAGAAAAAGCGAAATGCCTCGCGTGCCCGCGGGCGCGCCTTCAATGCGGGCTAACACCGGATGAATAATATTTTCAGTAAGATCGTTCTCCCCCCCGGAGATAAAAATCTTGTTTCCGGTGATGCTGTAAGTGCCGTCCTCGTTTTTAACGGCGGTGCTGGTCAGCGCGCCCACGTCCGAACCGGCTTCCGGCTCTGTGAGAAGCATGGTGCCGCCCCATTTGCCGGTGTACATATTTTTCAGAAAAAGTTTTTTCTGTTTCTCGGTTCCGAATACTTCCACCAATCTTCCCGCGCCGTGACTCAGCGCCGGATACATCATAAAGGCGCAGTTTGCGCCGTTGAAATAATTTCCGGCAGCCTGCGCCACTGAGGAAGGCATTCCCTGCCCGCCCCATTCTGCGGGATCGCACATCGCAATCCATTCGCCTTCTCTGAATAACTCGTAAGGCTTGTGGAAACATTCCGGGACCGCGACTTTTCCGTTTTCAAATCGGCATCCTTCCTCATCTCCCGGTTTCCATGTGGGAAAGATTTCTTTGACTGCGAGATTGCGCGCTTCGGACACAATCATGTCTATGGTTTTTCGGTTAAAATCGGCAAACCGCTCATGTTTGCACAGTTCTTCGACCTGCAACTGCTCGTGAAGAACAAAATCAATGTCTCTTCTGTCTGCAATGACTTGCGCCATAATATCTGAAAGCTCCTGTTTGGAAATTAATAGCCTACCCAATTAAATTTGACTCGCAGGGGCACGTCGGTGATGTTCCCTGATTTTTTCGCCACGAATGAACACGAATTTTAACACGAATAAACAATTTCTCTCGTCCCCACGTTCAGCGTGGGAACGAGAGACACTGAAAAAAATTCGTGTTCATTCGTGGCTGAACTTTTACATCATTTCAAGCGCACATGCAAGGGAAACTCCGCCGCCCCCGCAAAGTGTCGCAAGTCCGAGACTTTTTCCGCGCTGTTTCATGGCGTTAAGCAGCGTGACCATGATTCTGCAACCGGTCGCGCCCACCGGATGCCCCAGACCGATGCCGGAGCCGTTCACATTCGTGATTTCGCGGTTCAGTCCGAGTTCTTTTTCACATGCAATATATTGTCCCGCAAAGGCTTCGTTCAACTCTGTCAACTCAAAATCCGCCAATTTCAGACCGCTTCTGTCTAACATATTTTTTACCGCAGGCACAGGAGACATCCCCATCAGCGTGGGATGACACGCGCCTCGTCCGCTGGCTTTTATCCTGGCGATGGGCTTGATGCCGAGTTCTTTTGCTTTTTCGGCAGACATAATGACCATGCCCGCAGAGCCGTCATTGAGACCGCTTGAATTTCCGGCAGTTACCTTGCCGACTTTCGGCACAAACGCGGGCGGAAGTTTTTGTAGTTGTTCTAATGTGATGCCGGGGCGGAAATGCTCGTCTTTGTCAAAGAGAAGGGGCGCGCCTTTTTTCTGAGGAATTTCAACCGGAACAATTTCAGCTTTAAAAGAGCCGTCATTCGTTGCTCTTTCTGCATTGTTATGACTTCGCAACGCCACTTCGTCCATTTCTTCTCGGCTGATTTTCATATACTGTGAGACAAACTCTGCGGTATGTCCCATGATATAGGGTTTTCCGAGCATCAGACTGGCAGGCGCTTCCTTCGTGTTCACGGGGCTGTCTTCGGAAAGGGGCAGGAGATGGGAACCGCAATGCAGCGCATGAATCATGGTATCCACAAAGGTGTAGTCTTGCAGGCGGCATCCCCACCTCGCGCCCGGCACGGAATACGGCACGCCGGACATGTGTTCGATGCCTCCCGCGAGAATAATGTCCGCCATATCTGCCTGAATCATCGCCATGCCGGATAAAACCGCTTCCATGCCCGATATGCACACACGGTTTACCGTCGCAGCCGGAACCGCATCCGGAATACCCGCGAGCAGCGCGCCGACACGCGCTACATTCAGCGCATCCGCAGGTTCGATGCAGCATCCGTAGCGAACATCGCTGATAATCGCCGCATCAATGCCCGCTCTTTTTACTGCTTCTTTCATGGTGACGCTTGCCAGCACCGCGCCGTTCGTGTCTCGCAAAGTTCCGCCGAATGCGCCGATAGCGGTTCGGCACGCTGAAACAATCACAACTTCTTTCATTATGATCTCCCTTCTGTATGCTACAAATATTAAGCACCTACGGTGCTTTTCAGCAACTTTCAGTGCGAAGCATTTTCAGCCCCGAAGGGGCGACATATTTGTAGCAATTAACATCCCCCGATGAACAAGCCCTGTAGGGGCGGAATATCATATTCAGGAAATATTTCACTCCTACGGAGTTCGGGGAGCCGGAGAACATCCTTATGCTACAAATATTACGCACCTACGGTGCTTTTCAGCAACTTTTCACTGCATAAATTCTAAGCTTTTTTATCTGAAATATATTTGATTATTTTCTCAAGACAGATGGTATTCACAGGTTTTATCATGTAGTAAATCACGCCCTCTTTTCTCACTTTGAGTTCCAGTTCTCTGGAGTTTGAATCTGTCATGGCAATGATTTTCGGTTCGGGCCACGCTCTTTTCAATTCTGGAATCAATTCATATCCTTTGGTGTCCGGAAGAAAAATATCCAACAGCACGAGATCAAAGCTTTTCGCGTCGGCTTTTCGGAGCGCATCTTTGCCTGTTGAGACAAAATCCACCTGATGACCGCAGTTTTCCGAAAACTGTGCGATCCATTCGGCAGTGACGATATTTTTTCCGACAATCAGAATTTCCAAGGAATTGATTTCTCCGTAGTAAAGACGGTCTGTCACTTTATCATCGGACGCAGAGCGTCCAATCTGCGTTCCCACGCGGAGCGTGGGAACGAGAAAAGGTGTAGAGTAATCTACTTCTTGTATTCCTCACGTATCCGCTTCTTGTTGATCTTCCCCACGCTGGTTTTGGGGATTTCGTCCACGATCATATAGCGATCCGGAACGCCGTATTTCGGCAGCTTTCCTTCTTCGGCGCACTGCTTCATGAATTGCTTCAAATCTTCCTCGCTCACCTTGCCTCTTGCCTCGGGTCTGAGCGTCACAAGCAGCATGGGGCGTTCACCCCATTTCTCATCTGAAACGCCGATTGCCGCCGACTCTAAAACCGCATGGTGCTGGCTGATGAGATTTTCCAGATCAAGCGAAGACACCCATTCGCCCCCGCTTTTGATCACATCTTTAATCCGGTCCGTAATCTGAAGATAACCCTTTTCGTCAACATATCCGACATCGCCGGTGTGCAGCCAGCCGTTCTGCCAGAGTTCCGCTGTTTTTTCAGGCGATTTGAAATAGCTTTTCGTCAGCCACGGCGAGCGTAGTACAACTTCGCCGGTGGCTTTGCCGTCATGAGGCAGCGGGACATCGTTTTCGTCAACAATTTCGATTTCCGCCAGCGGAATCGGCAGCCCGGTTTTGACAATAATATCAGTCTTTTTGTCCTCGTCCCAGTCAAACATATCCGGCTTCAGCACGCTCAGACTCATCACCGGACAGGTCTCCGACATGCCGTAACCGGTATAGACATCTATGCCTTTTGCTTTCGCGGCATTTGCCAGACCCTTTGAAAGCCGTGATCCGCCGATAATCACCTTCCACGCGGAGAGGTCGGTTTCTTTTGCCGAAGGGCTGTTGAGAAGCATCTGCAAGATCGTCGGCACGCAGTGGGAAAACGTGACCTTCTCTGTCCGTATCAGTTTCAGCAGCATTTCAGGCTCATATTTTCCCGGATAGACCTGCTTGACGCCGAGCAGAGTGGAGACATAAGGCAGTCCCCACGCGTGGACATGAAACATCGGCGTGATGGGCATGTAAACATCATCAGAGCGGAAACGCCCGTTGGTATGATATGCGCCCGCCGCGAGTGAAACCGACAGCGTATGAAGCACCAGCTGGCGGTGCGAGAAATGAACGCCTTTGGGCAGTCCTGTCGTGCCGGTAGTATAGAAAGTCGTGGCTTTGGTGTTTTCCTCCAAGTCAGGGAAGTCATAGACAGCCGCAGCAGATTTCAGCATTTCCTCATACTCGGCGGCGATTTTCAGCTTTGTATTCGGCTTGTTTCCGTCTTCGGACAAAACAACGACCTGCTTTACAGCAGTCAGTTCTTTGCTGATATTTTCGAGGATGGGGAGGAAATCGGAATTGACCAGAATCATCCTGGCTTCGGTATGGTTGAGCGTATAGACAATCTGATCCGCGGACAGCCGCCAGTTGACGGTCTGCAAAACCGCTCCCATCATGGGAACGGCAAAAAAGCATTCAAGATAGCGGTTGCTGTCATAGTCAAACACGGCAACCGTATCGCCCTGACTGATGCCGAGATTCGCCAGACCGTTTGCGAGTCTGTGAATCCGTTCATAAAGCATTCTGTAAGTGATGCGGGTTTTGTCTCTGTAAACGATTTCCTGATCCGGCGAGTAAATCAGGGGCGTGTTGAGCAGTTTCTTGATGATTAAAGGGTATGAGTAGTTCTCTCCGGACTGATAGGCTTTGTTCGGCATGGATGTCTCCTTGTATGGCTTGCGTTAAGTCATTTTTTCAGCCACGAACGGACACGAATAAAAAAACACGAATAAAAAAATTCGTGATCTTATGTTCGTGAAAAATTCGTGTGCATTCGTGGCTCATAAATCGTGGCTGATAAAACATTCATAGCAAAAGCCGTGCCAGCGCAGGCAAAATAATATTAACATTTTGTATAAATTGAAAATAAATTAAAAAGAGAACGTCAGAACGCTCCGGCGGGAATTTTCAGAGATTGGGGTCAAAAAGCCCCGTTATGAAATGATCTTGAATATTATTTACTGAAAATACAGATAAAATATATAAGAGGCGTTTAAGCCCCGTTTCGGGGTCAAATCAACCCGTAATATTTCATTTTTTTAAAAAGCGTCTTGCGGTTGATGCCGAGAAGTGACGCCGCTTTTGTCCTGTGCCACTGGTTTTCCTCCAATGCTCTGAGAATATATTTCTTCTCAAAATCCGCAGCGGCGCTGTGAAGCAATTGAATATTTTCGGCAGGCTCCGACTCTGACTTGTCCTGAATTTTCAAGGGCTTTTCCGATAACCTCATCATAAAATCGAGCTTGTTCAAGGTCACATAGCGGTGCAGCGTGTTTTGAAGTTCCCGCACATTTCCGGGCCAGTCATAATTTCGCATGGTTTCAGCGATTTTTCCCGTGACCGGCGGGAGTTTTTTCTCATCGCCGTATCTTTCGAGAAAATGTTCCACCAGCAGCGGAATGTCTTCTTTTCGCTCTCTCAAAGGCGGGAGATAAATCGGTATGATATGGATTCGGTAAAAAAAATCCTCCCGCATCGCGCCCCGTTTCACCAATTCCTGCAAGTCCCTGTTGGTTGCGGCGATAATGCGGACATTCGGCTTTTTGACTCCTTTTCCGCCGATGGGCGTAAAGCCGCCGCCCTCAATTGCCCGCAGCAGTTTCACCTGAATCGCCAGAGATATTTCGCCGAGTTCGTCCAGAAAAAGCGTGCCGTGATCCGCAAGGTCAAGATAGCCGTGCTTGTCTGTATTTGCACCGGTGAACGCGCCTTTTCTGTAACCGAAAAATTCGCTTTCCAAAAGATTCTCAGGAATTGCGCCGCAGTTCACCGGCACAAATTCGTTTTTGCTGCGGTCGCTCATGTCGTGAATGGCTCTCGCTGCCAATTCCTTGCCCGTTCCCGATTCTCCATAGACAATCACGTTGGCGTCGGACGCGGCAGCCCGCAGTATCAGTTCATAAACTTCCTGCATTGCCGGACTTTTTCCCACGATGTTGCCGAAGCGGTACCGGTCTTTGATGTTGGAGCGCAGACGGATGTTTTCCTTTCGGAGATATTCCTCACGCTCTTTCAATGCCTCCTCGGTGAGTTTGCGCTCGTTAATGTCTATAATCATGACCTGTTTTTTCAGAACCGAATTGTCTGCATTGAATATCGGCGAATTGACGGCATAGTACCATTTTCCGTCTTTGGGACTCTTAAATTCTGTTCTCAGGGTTTTGCCTTCAAAAACAAGCGGATCCGCACACCATGGACAGGGTTTTTTCAGACCGTAGATAATCTTGTGGCATAAGTCGCCGACAGCATAAGAACCCGTATATTCAGATAAAGATTTGTTCATAAACTCAATGCGGTGATCCCGTGAGCAGATGTAGATAAATCCCTCAAAAGCCTCGATCACCGCGCTGAGCTGGGACTCCCGCTGGCGCAGAGATGCCTCAGCCTGCTTGAGAGAAGTAATATCCATCAGAGAGGAAACGCTTCTTTTGGTGCCGGCAATCATGTCTATGGTGAGAAAGATATAACGTGTATTTCCGTTTTTATCAATAACTTTAAATTCATATTTGTTCGGCGCCTTTCCGCCGCGTTTCCGCCTTTCAAGATGATATTGCTTCATCTTCTCCACATCGTCCTGAGCAATCAGCACGGGCCACTTCATCCTGTTTTCGATTTCCTCCTTTGAATAACCGACAAGTTTCGTAAACTCCGCATTTGCAAGGGAAATCGTCATGTCTTCTTCAATGATGATAGAACCCGTGCCGGTATTTTCAAATATGCTCCGATAGCGCGCCTCGCTCTCCCGCAACGCAGCCTCCATATTTTTTCTCTCCGTAATATCTTCAATAAATCCTTCAAGATAGCGCACAGAGCCGTCATCGTTCCGAACCACTCTCACATGCAGATTCGCGGTGAAAGTGCTGCCGTCTTTGCGGATAAACTGATTCTCAAAATTGAGGAGACAATTCTGCTTCAATACCATGTCAACGAGTATTTTCCGCTGTTCGGGACGGACATAGGCGCCCTGAATCTGATTTTTCACAGCCTGAAAAAATTCTTGGGGCGAGTCATAGCCGAAAAGCCGGGCGTGAGCCGGGTTTACATTCAGGAGTCTGCCGTCCAATGTTGACTGAAAGATGCCGACCGGCGCGTTTTCAAACAGGTCCCGGTATTTCTTCAATTCCTCCCGAATGTCTTTTGATTCTGTTTTTCTGTATGCGGGTTTGTCTGACATATATATTCTTACTGTCATTCTGAACGCAGTTTTTATGTCATTCTGAACGCAGTGCTGTCATTCTGAACGCAATTTTCATGTCATTCTGAACGCAGTGCTGTCATTCTGAACGCAATTTTCATGTCATTCTGAACGCAGTGAAGAATCTCTGTCTGTCACCGCTGAGATTCTTCGCTTCGCTCAGAATGACACCCTGGGCAGGCTCCGCTCAGAATGACATCTTATTCAGATCAACTGCTTTTTTCTTAAAACATAAGCCAGCCATATCTCATCCGTGCCTAATTCCGACGCCTGCCGGGAATATTCAACTATGCTGAAATCATTATCGGAAAATATTTTCCGCAGTTTTTCATCCTGCCAGAGATAAAACACCCGGCTGTCATGACCTGTCCGTCTGCCTGCGCCTTCTTTCAGGCTTATCAGCACATATCCTGTTTTTTTCACTGCCCTGACAATGTTCATCAATGTCTGTTCAAAATTTTCATGCGGCACATGCACCAGCGAACCCATCATCATGACCGCGCTGTACGACAGCTTTGAAAAATCATAATGCTCAAAATCTCCCTCGATGATCTCGCATTCCGCGTGCTGTCCTGCCAAAGCTGCAAGTTGCGGCGACCTTTCGAAGCCTGTCACTTCAAATCCTCTTTTTTTGAACCAGAGCAGATCTCTCCCGGAACCGCAGCCCGCATCCAAAATATGCGAGCCGGGCCGCAGATGTTTTGCCAGCAGAATCAGGACTTCAGACATATCAGCCCCGAATGTCCTCTGACAGTATTCCCGGCAATGTTGCGAATAAAAATCTGACTCCCGAACCTGTTTATTCATATCCCCACCAGAATAATCTTCTTGCCGTCCTGGGAAAATTCTTTGCGGTAGATGCGCTTTTCCCAGGTGATTTCCGGGTCTGTTCCGAACATCACCAGATAGCCCCTATTCTCTCCGATGCGCTCCAGATAGCGAACAATCTGCCGGAGACCGTCTTCTTCCGAATAGGGATCACGGTTTAATTTCAGCACAAGGATAAAACGCTCCGCGCCGAAGGTGACAATCAGATCGCAATGCCCGTTTCCCATTGCCATTTCCCGCTCGATGCGGCCGTCGGCGTCCACAATCCGCTGAATGAATGCCATGAGCAGCAGCTGTCTGCCGGCTTCCCGGAAATCGAATTTCTCAATCCATAAATCCGTATAGCGGCTGTAATTCCGCTGAAACGCGGACAGCGCCGCATCCATGTTCAGCCTGCCTTCTTTCACATACATGGTCTGATCCGCAATATCCTGATTGAAAGAAACCTGCCATGCGTAATTCAAGGCTCTGGGGATCATCTCGGCATAGATGGGATTGGCGAATTTGATCGGCGCCTTGCCGGTCACCAGACCGATGTCCTGAAGATAGGACAGATCGTCGCTGAACCGGTCCGGCAGCAGCGCATCCCCGCCGATAACGGCTTCCGCCACATTTTTGACCGAAGGCTCCCGCAGATTGTTAATCAGATTTTCCAGATGACTGCTGCGCCCCAGTATCAGTTCTTCTTTTGCCTGAAGCAGATGATTGAGCGTAATCTCCTGTTTGTAATCATTTTCCAGAATTTCGGCGACCATCTGATTGGCAAGCGCGTTGATGAGCCAGGGCTGTCCCTGGGTGAGACGGAAAATTTCCGCCCGGACCTCCGGACTGAAAATCTGTCCGGTTTCTTTTTCATGCTGTCCCAGCAGATTTTCCATATCGGAAAGGGTAAAGCCGTCGAGAAAAAGGGATTTTGCCTTGATATTGAACAGAGAGCCGATGTCTCTGCCCTCCTGTTGCGAGCAGGTTCTGATCCTGTAATTCCGCATGTCTTTCAAGCCGACAAACGCGACGGAATGCGGAAAGGCTTTGGGACGGGATTCAAACCCGGCGCGCAGCTGCCGCAGCAGCAACAGCATCATCTCATCTGAGAGACTGTCGGCTTCTTCGATAAATAAAACAAGGGGTTTCGGATTTTTTTCCGCCCATGTCCGCAGATAATTTCCCATCTGTCCGAAAGGAAAGACCGAGGGATCGGGTTTTTCCACCGGTTCGGGCCATTCATTTTCGGGAAGATGCAGTTTTGCCTGTCTGTAAATCGCGTCTGCACCGACCATCATGGCATGGCTGCTGTCCCGAGCGCCGGCAGCCGCATTGATATTGACCGTCAGCGCACAATATCTGCCTTCTGTGTTGAGATGCTTTATCAGCGAATAGAGATAAGTTGTCTTTCCGGTCTGCCGGGGCGCGTGTATGACAAAAAAATGCTGTCCGTCAATCAGATTCCGGACGCTCGGAAAACGCTGAAGCAGATCAACCGTATAATGGATTTCCGGTTTGCACGGACCGGCTGTATTGAAAAATCTCGCCATTTGACCCCCTTTTTATTGAGAATTGAGAAGTGAGAATTGAGAAATGAAATGTCATTCTGAACGAAGTGAAGAATCTAAGATTTCTCAATTCTCAATTCTCAATTCTTCTCACTTAATCTGTTCAAGCACTTTTGCCGATTCTTTCTCAAGCTGTTCAAAAACCTGCATAATATCCGATGATCTGTTTTCACGGCAGAGTGCTTCTATCTGATCCGCAAGTTTCCGGCAGGCTTCCGCTCCCACAGTTGAGAAAGGTCCTTTCAGCGAATGCGCGTACAAGGCACTTTTTTTCAGATTGCCGCTGAAAACTGCCTCGCGAAGCTTTTCAACCGCCTCCGGAACTTTTTCTGTGAAAAGATCATAAATTCGCCGGAGAAAGGCTTCATCTCCGCCGACCCGGTTCAGATTTTCCGCCTCATCCAGCAAAGGCGGGCCCGGGGGGAAGGTTCGGGGTACGGGGTCAGAGG
>DZCT01000624.1 GCA_022736535.1 Desulfatirhabdium butyrativorans
CAGGAAAACGATTTTTCTCCCGTCTGTATCGCAAATGACGTTCCAGAATTTCAGCAGTCTGCTCCATGCGTTTGGTATAGGTATGATCCCGGAGGGTGCGTTCCTGTCCGGCTTTTGCGATTTCTTGGGCTTCGTTGGGATTTGCCAAATAATATTTGACCAAAGCCGCGCATTCTTCAGGAGAGCGGTAGGCAACAACTTCTTTCCCGATTTCAAAGAGTTCGTTTAAATTGTCTTTATATTCTGTAAGGAGAAGGGAACCGCAGCCTGTTGCCTCAAAAAGACGCATATTTGCTGCATAATTTTTTACAAGGTCCCCGTGTCTGTTAATTGTGAGTTTAGATGAGGAAAGAACGGCAAACATATCTTTTCCCCATACTTCTCCGTGGTGACGGCTGCGTATGGCTGAATTTTGAGGCAGTGTGTCTGTTCCGTATCCCCAAAACTCCGTCGGAGTTTCTTTGGCAAGCACTTCGAGCAGTTCATAGCTTTGCGCGTGCAAATTAGAGATTCCGCCGACAAAAGAACAATTGATTTGCCTTTCATGGTAAGGCACGGTGTTTAACTGTTCCAAAACACGGGGATCAAAAGCCAAGGGCTGATAATACGATGCCAGACCTGATCGGCGGAATTGTTCAACGTAGTATGGGAGGGAACTGAATATGATATCGTAAAGCTCAAAGGGGATTTCTTTTGAGATAATGGTCCCCATCTGTCCGACAATAAGTTCCGTAAAGGGACGAACAGCAATCAGAAACTCTTTTGGTATGATATTAAGATCGTGTAAATAGATAACTTGCGGTTTTGCCCGGCGGATTTGTTCAAACGTAATTTCAAGGATATTTCCTGAAAAATCATTTTCCAATGCCCATGTCTGCTGGAGCGGCTGGCAGTTGATAATCACATCTTCCGCTTTCCAGCCGGCTTTTTTTAAGCCTTCGGAATAAAAATCACTGTCGCCGAAACATTCCTCATACAACATTTTTAACTGTAAATAATAAGGCGCTTTTGCCAGAAAGGAGCGTTTCTGATAAAAACTGTTCATAAAATTGGGATGATAGGTGGTAAAAAATAAGCATGAATACATCATTTCAACCCGCCTGCAAATTTTCAAAAACTGTTCTGATTATTGATTTAAAAGACTCATGTAAAATTACCTTTTAAATATTAATCGGTTATTATTTTTTTACAAGTCTTTGTTTTCGCAAAGACCGCCCTCCGCCCTCTTAAATCCCTTTCCACACTCAGAACACATCAGATCATCCCCCAATCGTTCTCCGCATTCGCACACCCAGCCGATCTGCCGGACAGGATTTCCCACTGCCAATGCGTAATCCGGCACATTCTTATTCACCACAGCGCCCGCGCCGACAAACGCGTACCGCCCGACGGTATTGCCGCAGACAACAGTGGCATTGGCGCCGATACTCGCCCCCCGCTTAACGAGTGTGGGGCGCACCTGATCCATCTTTCGGATTTCGGCTCTGGGATTGTAAACATTTGTAAACACCATGGACGGACCGCAGAAAACGCCGTCTTCCAATGTCACACCTTTGAACACGCTGACATTGTTCTGAATTTTACAGTTATTCCCTACCGTCACATCCGGTCCGATCACGACATTCTGACCGATATTGCAGTTCTTCCCGATGCGCGTTCCCGAAAGGACATGGGAAAAATGCCAGATTTTTGTCCCCCTGTCAATATAAACATTTTCATCTGTCAGAGATGTTTCATGGACAAAATATTCGGGCTTGGAAGTCCGGGCATCGGCAGCCGGGGTTTTATCGGAGACGCCGCAGAGATTTAAAGGACAGATTTTTCCCCCCTCATTCAGAGACCGCTGACCCGCATTGAGGACTTTCAGCACCCGCAGCCCTTCCCTGCCGTCTGTACGGGGTATCTGCCCGGCGGCAATACATTCCAGAAAATGCTCGCATTCCGATTTCAGGGGTTCCGATTCGGGAATCTGAACATGCTCCCCCTCGGCTTTGTCAGGAACCGGAATATTGTTTTCCCATCTGATCCGGTGGGGATACAGAAGCAGTTTCTCATTCCAGGGCAGGGTATCATCAAATACCGCCATTTTCCGGTCTCCGACCACCACCAATTTCTGTTCTTTGAAGGGGTGAAGCCATGAAACAAAAATATGCGCCCGAAGACCCGAAGGAAATTCCAGATGCGTGGTCGTGACATCGGCAATTTTCCGATGCAGATAATTTCC
>DZCT01000625.1 GCA_022736535.1 Desulfatirhabdium butyrativorans
GGAAAAATAAGGCTCGAACAGACGGGTTTTGTCTTCATCCGAAATGCCGGTCCCGTCATCCGCCACCTCGATGCGGACGATTTTCGATGCACTGTCCCGCTGCAACGTGATCGCAACCGTTCCCTGTTCCCGTATCGCGGCAATGGCATTGTTCACCAGATTGATCATTGCCTGCTTAATCTGCTGGCGGTCAAGATTCAGGCGCGGTATCACATCCGGGATGCGAACATCAAAGCGGATATTCGGATGCCCCTCCCGAAAAAGCGCAACAGTTTCCTCAATAATGGGCGGCAGATCGCAGGGCTTGGGATTTGCCGTGGGAAATTTGGCAAATTCGGAAAATTCATTCACCAAATTCCGGATCAAATCCACATGGTCAATAATCATCCGGGTGCATTCGTCAAAAACCGGCTGATTCAACTGCTCGGAATATCTCCGCTGCAAACGCTGGGCTGAAAGCTTGATGGGCGTCAGCGGATTTTTCACCTCATGGGCGATGCGCCGGGCAACTTCCCGCCACGCTGCCATGCGCTGGGCTTTTTCCAATTCCGTGAGGTCGTCAAAAGCCATGACAAAGCCCATGCGCCCGCCTTCATCGTCTTTGAGAATGTTCACCCGCATCATAAAACTGCGGGGACTCCCGTCAATGGTCAGACGCAGGGGAAATTCCACCGTGTCTTCACGGGCAAGCGCGTCCATGATTTCCCCGGCAAGATTCAGATGCTGTCCTTTCAGCAGCTTTTTATAACTCTGATTCAGCAGTTCCGCCGAGCGGATATTCAGCATCTTTTCAGCCGATTTGTTGATGGTGACGACAAACCCTTCGGCATCCATCGTAATCACGCCGGTTGAGACATTCCGCAGCACAATTTCCATATACTGCCGACGGGCTTCGATTTCGACATTCTGCTGCCGGAGCTTCTGCGCGGAAAGCTCCAACTGCTCCCTGCCGGTTCTCAGGTCACGAGTCATTTTGTTGAAAGAATGCACAAGGCTGCCGATTTCATCATCCGAAGCCGGCAGAATGCTGAAACTCAGGTCTCCTTCCGCGACTTTCCGAGTGCCTTCCACCAATTGCAGAATCGGAATGCTGATGGATTTTGCGAGATAAAAACCGAACCATATCGCACAGAACAGCACCAACAGCGCGACAATGGAAATCGTGATATGATATGTGATCTGAATGGGTTCTTTGAGGAGCTGAATCTGTTTGTATTCCTCAAAACCTTTTGAAATGGCTGCCAGATTTGCGGAAAGGTCCGGCGAAGTCAGAAACGACAGCACCAGAAAAGCTTCGGCATTTGAGGTCGGCACGCCGAAAGGAACGGTTCCCACGGTTCGGGTCAGTTCGCCTTTGGGAATGCGCTCCGAAACTGAGCGGACTTTTTGAGATTGAAGCTCGAAAGCCGAGGGCTGAAGGACAGAGAGATTTGCCGCCCCGGTTTCCGCGCTGTACGCGATGCGCTGTCCGTGCTGATACACTTCAACCGCATGAAGATTGAATGACTCCTGCATCATGCTGATATAACGGGAAAGTTCTTCCTGTTTTCCGGCGTCTAAATATTTTTTTACCCGAAGCTGATACGCAATGCGTTTCATAAAAAACTGATTGTGTTCTTCCACGTACTGATACAAACGCCTTCCCACTTCCAGCGAATTGTCAAGCGCCTGCTCCACCGGCACATTGAACCAGAACTCGATGCTGCCGGTGATGAAGTTGATGGAAAAAAAGAAAAGCACGATGGTCGGGAAAAGCGTGATGGAGATAAACGCAAGCACGAGCCGGGTGCGGAGTTTTGCGCCCATCACCTGCCGTTTTCTGTCATAAAGGAGTTTGGCGAGATTTCTGAATACGAGGAATATCAGGAGAATCAGCAGCAACACATTGATGTTGATCAGAATAAACATCAAGATGGTGTTGGAAACCGGAAAATCCGCTCCGAAATGGATGACTTTGGTTTCAGCAAAAGTCAGCACCGCGACCACGCCGATAATGGCAAGGATAAGGATCAGTTCCCGTTTCCGTTTTCTGCTCTCGCTGTCTGAAACAGCAGAAGACTGTTTTTTAAATCGGTTGGTTCGGGTCATAAAGGGGTTCGGGGTTCGGGGTCAGGGGTTCGAGGTGAGAGACGTAGCGGGCAGACAGCCCCGAACCTCTCACCCCGTACCTCTCACCTCAATAAAACGGGTTCGGGGTCAGGGGTTCGAGGTGAGAGACGTA
>DZCT01000166.1:0-8194 GCA_022736535.1 Desulfatirhabdium butyrativorans
CCGGATGATGTCGGGGTTCGCAGGCTCACCCCGACCTACATTTTTCTCTTAACTTGACGGCATTGGGGGTTACGCCCCCGCCCTACCGTTGCTCCTAAAATTGTCAAATCAGAAATACAACACCATCTGAATAACTGTCAAGTCTGATTTTTATAAAATAAGAAACCTGCCCTTATATTCAGGCTATCTTATTGACAAACTTGAAAAGATGCTTAACAATATTTGATATTGAAAATGAAAGACAGATTCATCTCAGGGAGGAACATTAAATGCCGATATATGAATTTAAATGCTTAGAATGCAATGAAGTTTTTGAAATGCTGGTGATGAAAAATGATGAAGTCGAACTCCGATGTCCCAAATGCAAATCAGAAGATTTTGAACGTGTTCTCAGCAGCACGAATTA
Source organism: Desulfatirhabdium butyrativorans (assembly GCA_022736535.1). Classification (GTDB taxonomy): domain Bacteria; phylum Desulfobacterota; class Desulfobacteria; order Desulfobacterales; family JAIFKL01; genus JAIFKL01. The sequence goes on from DZCT01000166.1 coordinate 407, forward strand.
CAGCATGAGCAGCGGGAGCGCAAAATCAGGCGTAAATTCACAGACAAGAACCTGTTCCAGCGGTTCGTGTACAACATATAATATTCCCGGACCCGCATGAAAACAGGGTTACAGGTTGCAGGTTGTCAGATAACCTGTCACCTGTCACCTGTTTTCGTGTTTCAGCTTTTTGCTTTTCACCTTTTCAGGGACCGGGAATGAAACATATTCATAAACAGGAAAAAGAACAGTTCAAAAAACTCTTCAAACAGGAACATATTGATGCTTTTGAAGACAGATTCAAAATCATGGAATCTTTCCTGAACATCGAGCGTCATATTACGGACAAAGAACTGCTCGAATTGGTGGGAGAAAACCGCGATGGACCGGATATTGATTTTGTCCGGGAAACCCTCAAAATGATGTGCCGCTTCGGTTTTGCACAGGCAAACCGTTTTGATAACGGTGTGGTGCGATATGAACACCGGCATCTGGGGCAGCATCACGACCACATCATCTGCACAAAGTGCAAAAAAATCATAGAGTTTGAAGACAGAGAACTGGAAAATCTGCAATTGAAAATCGCCTCCGATCACGGTTTTCACATCCTTCAGCATAAAATGGAAATCTACGGCATCTGTTCGGACTGCCTGAAAGAACGCTCAAGTCTGATGCCGCTGGTAATGGCAAAACCGGGTGAACGTCTGACCGTCAGAGAATTTACCGGCTGTTCAGCCTCGCATATCCGTCTGTTGAGCATGGGACTGAGAATCGGAGACAAAATAGAAGTTATCACCAACTTCAACAAAGGACAGTTGGTGATTGCGCTGGATTACAACCGTCTGGCGCTGGGCAGAGGGCTTGCGCAGAAAATTCTGGTCGAGCTGATTAAAAACTGAACAACATCTGTCCGTACTGTCATTTTTCTGTTTCCCGCAGAGGACACAGAGCGGAAAAGCCCGCAGAGAACACAGAGAATTTTAAAATAATTAGACTTTATCGGAAATAAAAAAAAGGTTCTCGCAAAGAGCGCAGAGGGCGCAAAGTTTTTATAAAAAAGTTTTGGTAGTGGTGCAGAAGAGGTGACGGAACCTTCCGCTGTCATTCTGAGCCGCAGCCCTGAGCGCAGCGAAGGGTCAGAGAACAATCTGTTATCATAACAGTATATTACAGAAACAGAGATTCTTCACTTCGTTCAGAATGACACCCCGAAATCTGTTCTGCACCGCTACCAAAGTTTTTTTCTTTGCGTTCTCTGCGTGCCTTGCGAGAGATAAAAAATTCAGCCGTTTATTTCCGATAAAGTCTATTCTCTGTGCGCTCTGCGGTCTTTTTTTTCTCTGTGAACTCTGTGGGAAACATTTTTCCGCGGCGTTCACAGCGTTTTTTCTGCATTCTGTGAGAGAATACTTTCAACAGAGATTCGATATTACAAACCCCTGCGCACATTTGCATTCCATACCTGAAGCCGCTCACCGGTAGGATATTTCTACCCCGAATTTACTGTCTTCACCCCATTGACTTTTTGCCGTATTTCGTGAAATGTATGAAAAAAGTTCAGGGGGATAGCAGCATTATTTTTTTGTCATTTCATATAAATCCCTAAAAAAATTTCAGGAGAATCTGTCATCATGACATCCTTTGAACCTGTTTATATTCAAACATATAAAAAAGGGCTGCTGAAAGAAAAAATAAAAAATGCCCGTGACATCCTGCGTTCCTGCATGCTCTGCCCCAGAAAATGCGGCGTTGACAGACTTTCAGGCCAAACCGGCGTCTGCCGCACCGGAGAACATGCGCTGGTGTCAAGCTTTGACGCGCATTTCGGAGAAGAAGCCCCGCTGGTTGGAAAATCCGGCTCCGGCACGATATTTTTCACTTACTGCAATCTGCTGTGTATTTTCTGCCAGAACTACGACATCAGCCACGGCGGCTGGGGAGAAACGGTTTCTTCCCAGCAGTTGGCGGAGATCATGCTTTCTCTGCAAAAAATCGGATGCCACAATATCAATTTTGTCACGCCCACGCATGTGGTCCCGCAGATACTTTCCGCGCTTGAAATTGCAATTCCGGCAGGACTTTCCGTGCCGCTGGTTTACAATACCGGCGGCTATGACCGGGCGGAAACGCTGCAACTCTTGGATGGCGTGGTGGATATTTACATGCCTGATTTCAAATTCTGGGATTCGGACATTGCGGAAAAGACCTGCAAGGCGCCCGATTATCCGGAAACAGCACGCCGTGCGCTTAAAGAAATGCACCGTCAGGTCGGCGATTTGGTCACGGACAAAGCGGGAATTGCCCGGCGGGGAATTTTGCTGCGGCATCTGGTGCTGCCGCACGGACTCGCGGGAACGCGGGACATCATGCGGTTTGTCGCAAAGGAAATTTCGCCGGACACCTATGTGAATATAATGGCGCAGTACAGACCTTGCGGCAGGGCTGCCGAGGTTAAAGAACTTGCCGATTTTCCATCGAAAACAGAATACGAAGCCGCGGTACAGTCGGCAATGGAAGAGGGAATTGCACGGCTTGACAGACCGAGGCGTGTTTTTATGATATGTTAATTGCCGGACGTAGGGGCAAACCCCCTGTGGTTGCCCTTCATCTGACAGACAGAGAACGGACAGACAATGGGAAATATTTTTGCCATCGGTGACATACACGGTTCCGCAGACAAACTGATTGCGCTTGCGGAAAAGCTTGCCATTGATTTTGAGAATGACACGCTGGTTTTTGTCGGCGATTACATTGACCGGGGCCCCGCTTCTTTTGAAGTCGTGGAATACCTGCTCCATCTGAAAAAGCGCTGCCGGAATGTTGTTTGTTTAAAAGGCAATCACGAAGATATGTTTCTGAATTATATAGACGGTCCCGACAAGCTGACCTATATGATGAACGGCGGAAAAGACACGCTTGAAAGCTATCTGAGAAAAAGTTCGGGAAATCAGACGCCGATTCCGCCGGAACATATCGCTTTTTTCAGGTCTCTTCTGCCTTATTATGAAACTGAGGATTACATATTTGTCCATGCGGGGCTGAGGGAAAATATTCCCCTGAAAATGCAGGAACCGGATGATCTTCTCTGGATACGCAACGAATTTATTGATTCAGATTACGATTTCGGAAAAATGGTCATATTCGGGCATACGCCTTTTCTCGAACCCCTGATGCGCCCGAACAAAGTCGGCATTGACACAGGCGCCGTTTACGGCAACAAACTCACCTGCCTGAAACTGCCTGATTTTGAATTTTATTTTGAATGAAAACTGAACGCTTTCTGTTATGTCATTTCGACCGAAGGGAGAAATCTTTGCATCGGAAGTAGAGACGCACGGCCGTGCGTCTCTACGGCGGAAGGATTTCTCGCTTCGCTCGAAATGACAGGGGGCGATGTTTGCCGGTTTTCAATTTCCCGTTTTCCGCTTTTCCTCAGAATTTTCTTGAAATTCACAGATATTTTCGCTAAAAACCGATACATCACATTCCGATTTTTTATGAAAGGATTGAGAATGAAACGCTGCTTTTTTTTCATGATAAGCTTGTCGCTTATGTTTGCCGGTTCTGCATCGGCAGCGCGTGTCACAGTTGATGTTCCCACTGCCAACATTCGGTCAGGACCCGGAACACAGTATGATCTTTTGTGGAAAGTGGAAAGAAACCATCCGCTGAATGTGATCAAAACATCAGGGGAGTGGTATCAGTTTCAGGATTTTGAAGGAGATAAAGGCTGGATACAGAAAAGCCTTGTCCGTGATTTTCCTTCGGTCATCGTCATCAAAAACAAATGCAATGTCCGTTCCGGCCCCGGCGAGGAATCTGACCTGCTGTTTACAGTCGAAAGAGGAGTTCCGTTCAGAGAACTGAGCCGCAAAGGCGACTGGATTCAGATTCAGCACTCGGACACTGAAAAAGGCTGGATACACAAAAGCTTGGTATGGTAAAGGAAGAATATCTTATGATTAAAACAGAAGAAAAGCGGCAAACCGTTGTGGGCGTCGGTTCTGCGCTTGTTGACATGCTGATCCGTGAAAACGAAGATTTTGTGCAGAAAGCAGGCGTGCAGAAAGGCGGCATGACCTATATTGAGAGCGAATTTATTGAATATCTGCTGACACAGACCCGAAGCAGTCCTTCTGTTGTGCCGGGCGGTTCTGCGTGCAACACGATCATCGGCGTGGGAAATCTCGGCGCTCCTGCCCGTTTTGTGGGCAAGCGGGGCGCGGATCCGCTCGGAGAATTTTTCGAGACCGGTCTGAAGAACAGTCAGGTGGAACCAGTACTGCTGAGATCGCCTTCCCCGACCGGCATAGTGCTTTCGATCATTACGCCGGACGCGCAGCGCTCCATGCTGACCTGTCTCGGTGCATCGTCGGAAATCACGGTTGCGGAAATAAAAGACGACTATTTCAAAGATGCGGCAATTGTTCATATCGAAGGCTATCTGCTGTTTAACAGAGAGGTGATGCTGGCGGTTCTGAACAGCGCCAGACGCTGCGGCGTGCGGGTGTCTTTAGACCTTGCCAGTTTCACGGTGGTGGAATCCGCAAAGGATATTCTGGAAAGATTGGTAGCTGATTTTGTTGATATTCTCATTGCCAACGAAGATGAGGCAAGGGTGTTTACCGGCTATTCCGATGAAACAGAGGCGATAAAGTCGCTTTCGGAAAAAGCGGAGATTGCTGTGCTGAAAGTGGGAAAGCGGGGGAGTTTTATTTCGCATAAGGGCAGTATCATAAAGGTTGCGCCTGCGGGAACCGGCGAAGCGGTTGACACCACCGGCGCGGGGGATTTGTGGGCGTCGGGTTTTCTGTTCGGACTGGTAAAGGGTTATCCGCTTGAAGAATGCGGAAAAATCGCTTCCTTATGCGGCTATGAAGTCTGCCGGGTCGTGGGCGCAAGTATTCCGCAGGAGGGCTGGGAAAGGATAAGGAAAGAATTATTGTAGAGGTACGCCGGCGGTGTGCCCCTACGGAGCTGCGTAGGAAATCCGGAGTGCTGAAATGAGCGGAGCGAAATTTTAGCAAAATGCTAAAATTTCATTTTAGCACTCCGGATGGACTGTACAAAAAAAATTACATTTTTTACATCTGACAAGGAGGAAGAAAATTGGCAAAGAAAAGAGTATCAAGGAAAGTGCTTCTCAAGGAGCCGGATGAGTTTCTCACATTATCCCGCCGGATGCTGCTGTTTGTCATCGAAAACAAAACGCACATAGCCCTGTCTGCGGCTGCGGTTTTCGGGCTTATCGTCATTGCATCGGGCATTCGGTATTTCTCGAACAGAGATGAGAATATGGGGTTTATGCTCATGTCTCAGGCGATGGAAAAATACGAGAAAGCAGTGAAAGACAGCGGGCAAGACAAGGCTTATGCGGCTGTTCAGGAGGATTTCAAAAAAATTCTCGATGATTACTCCGGGAAAACCGCCGCAAAATTTTCCCGGGTTCTCTACGGCGACATCTGTTACAATTCGGGTGATGCGGACAACGCCATCGAACTGTATAAAAAAGCCCTTGCTGATTTCGGAGATGAACCTTCTGTCAAAAGTTTTATTCTGAGCAGTCTTGGCTATGCTTATGAAAAAAAGAAGGATTATCAGACAGCGGCAACATATTTTGAACAAATTGCCGCCGGCGGATATTCTGCTGTAAAAGCAGATGCTTTTTTCAATCTGGGCAGACTGTATGCCCAGCTCGGCGACAAGAACAAAAGCACGGAAGCTTTCAAAAAAATCGTTTCCGATTATCCGGATTACGCGTATCTTGAATTGGTGAAAGAGAAGATCGGCGGGTAAAAACGGGGTTCGAGGTTCGGGGGAAAGCTTTCCCTCAATGGCATTAAGTTAAGGAGCGATCCGGAGTGCTGAAATGAAATTTTAGCATTTTTGGCGGTTTACCGGTGCTAAAATTCGCTCCGCTCATTTCAGCACTCCGGATATCAAACCTTATGAAAGGAGCGATCCGGAGTGCTAAAATGAAATTTTAGCAAGTATTAAGTGCTAAAATTCGCTCCGCTCATTTCAGCACTCCGGATATCAAACCTTATGAAAGGAAAGAAACATGCAACGATTCTTTGTTATTGTAAGTCTGTTGTTTGCGGCGGTTTGCGCCGAAGCCCAAGAACTGAAAATCGTAACCGAAGATTTTTCTCCCTATAACTATGAAGAAAAAGGAGAAATTACAGGGCTTTCAACAAAGGTGATCCGGGCGGTTCTGAAAGAACTCGGAACGGACTGCAAAATCAACCTCTATCCCTGGGCAAAAGCCTACAACATGGCTTTGGAACAGGAAAATGTTCTCATCTATTCCATTCTGAGAATCAGCGAAAGGGAAAAACTCTTCAAATGGGTGGGCGAAATAGCGGTTTCGGAAATGTATTTTTTCAAACTGAAACAGCGGGCTGATATAAAAATCGCCTCTCTTGACGATGCCAAAAAGTATTCCATCGGCGTTACCAGAGAAACTGCTCCGCATCAGTATCTTTCAGGCAAGGGATTTGAATTGAAGGAAATTGACAGCCGAGATGAGTTGAGCATCAGAAAGCTGGTGAACGGGCGGATAGACCTGATGCCTTATTATAACATTCCGTTTCTGTATAAAGTCAAAGGGCTGGGTTATGCTCCCGAACAATTTGAGAAGGTGTTTTTTCTCAAAGACGCTTCCGAAAAACTTTATATGGCTTTCGGCGCAAAGACTGCTGACAGCACCGTGGAAAAATTTGCCAAGGCATTGGAGAAAATAAAAGCTGACGGCACTTATGAAAAAATTATCAAAGAATATCAATAATTAACGGAGGATATATGAAAACAAAGGTATGTTGCTGGCTGGGGATACTGTTTCTCTTTCTGGGAAACACGGCGTCTGCGGAGACGCTGAATCTTGTAACCGAAGATTATCCGCCGTGCAGTATGCGGGTAAACGGCGAACCCACCGGAAATCCCGATGATCCGCTCACCGGAATTTCTGTGGATATTGTCAAAGAACTCTTCAAACGGGCAGGAATTGACTATACGGTCAAAATCTACACTTGGGAAAGAGCCTATAAAACCGCTCTGGAAACCCCGGGAACCGCTCTGTTCTCCATGTTTCGGACTCCGGAAAGAGAGTCATTGTTCCAATGGGTCGGACCTTTTGTCCCCTCGGACTATGTTTTGATGGCAAAAAAAAGCCGCAATATCAAACTTGCTTCTCTGGAAGATGCCCGGAAATACAAGATCGGCGGGTATAAGGGCGGTTCCATAGCGAATTTTCTGGAAAAAGAAGGCTTCACCGTGGAGTCTGTATCTTTCAACCATCTCAACGCCAGAAAATTGGAGGGGGAAAAGATTGATCTCTGGGCGGTCCCGGAGGTTGTGGGACAGTATCTTGCCAAAAGAGAGGGCGTCTCCGGTCTGGAAACCGCATTGAAGTTCAAAGAACTCGGAATGTTTCTGGGTTTGAACAAGGCGGTTTCTCCCGATCTGGTTGCCAAACTGAACAAGCATTTTCAGGACATGAAAGACGACGGGACAGTGGAAAAAATTTATAGCAATTACCGTTAAAATCTCTTACAAATCCGCTCAGAATCTCTCGCAAAGCACGCAGAGGGCGCAAGTCCGAATTGTCATTCCGAACGAAGTGAGGAATCTTAAGATTTCTCGCTTCGCTCGAAATGACATAAGACTTCGTTTTAAGTGATATTCCTTTGCGCTCTTAGCGTGCTTTGCGAGAAACTCAGAATCTCTCGCAAAGAGCGCAGAGGGCGCAAGTCCGTATTGTCATTCCGAACGAAGTGAGGAATCTTAAGATTTCTCGCTTCGCTCGAAATG
>DZCT01000166.1:8294-10334 GCA_022736535.1 Desulfatirhabdium butyrativorans
AGACTTCGTTTTAAGTGATATTCCTTTGCGCTCTTAGCGTGCTTTGCGAGAAACTTTATTTCAGGAGAAGAAAATAATGAAAAATGCCCTCAACGAAAAAAGAAAGTTCGGAATTGCTGCAAAGACTTCTTTCATCAACGGCTGTATTGTCTTTGCGCTGTTAAGCCTCACCAGTCTCATGCTCCTGAAATCCCAGTCCGATATAGTGGATTTTATTATCCGCTACCATATTCAAAAAATCGAAAAAACAATTGATATGCAGATACAGCAGCGGAAAATCTCTCTTCATACCCAGATTAAAGTTCACGCCGAATTACTCAGCAATATGTGCGCCATATTCCTGAACAATTACGACTGGGAAGGCGTCGGGAAAGTCATTGAACGCTATATCAAAATTCCTGAAATACAGGCGGTCAGGGTCAGCGATTCAAATAATCGTCCCATTGCCGCTGTGTGGATGGATTCCGAAATCCGTACCGGCAAAACAATTCCCGAAAACATCGCTCTCAGCGAAGAACTGTCTTTGCATACAGATGCTCATTACGAAGGCGAAAAAGCGGGCAGTATTCAGATTTACTATACTGACGCCATGCTCAACGAAGAGGTTGCAAAGAGCAAAGCCGCTGCCCAGGCGGAATTTTCGGCGTTCAGAGACACCGTACAGAAACATGCCGACAGCCAGTTTCACAGACAGATTTTTGCGCTTGCTGTAATCGTCATTGTGCTGATTGCAGGCATAACGCTCTGTCTCAGAATTGTTGCTGTCAATCCGGCAAAGCGGATGATCGGGACGCTGCAATATAAGGCGGAACAGTTTACCGCCATGTCCGAACAGATTTCCGCCGCGGGCCAGTCATCGGCTTCGGATGCTTCCGCACAGGCAGCTTCTGTCAGAGACGTGTCGCTGTCTGTTGAAAAAATTTCTGCCATGATCAATCAGAATGCCCTCAGCGCGGAGCATGTGAATATGATGATGAAAAAAGCCGGCGAAGGCGTTGAAACCGCAAATGTCTCCATGTCGGAAGTGATCGCCGAGATGGAAAAAATTTCCCGCTCCGGCGAAAAAACCTCCGCTATCGTGAAAAATATTGACGAAATCGCTTTTCAGACCAATCTGCTTGCCTTGAACGCCGCCATCGAGGCTGCCCGCGCCGGAGAAGCCGGGGCAGGATTTGCCGTCGTGGCAGAGGAAGTCAGAAGTCTTGCAAAGCGGACTTCGGAGGCGGCGAAAAATACCGCGGGTCTGATAGAAGACATGATAAAACAGCTTGGAAAAGGATCGGAACTTGTTGTCAGAACAAACGAATCTTTCAGCCAAGTTTCAGAATCCTATTCAAAAATCGGCGCACGGCTCAATGAAATCGCCACGGCATCGGATGTTCAGGCAAAGGAAAGCGGGAGGATCAGCGCCGCGGCAGCGGATATTGAGAATCTGACCCGGCAGAACGCGGCAGGCGCGGAGGAATCAGCCGCCTCGTCTCAGGAACTGAGTTTGCAGGCGGAACAGATGAAGCAGATTGTGAAAGAATTGAATATCGTTATCGCCGGGAATCAGTAAGGTGGACATAAATATCCGCCCTGTTACCATCTTGTAGGGTGGGCAGAGCGCAGTCCGGATGGCTGAAGAACGGGACTTTCGATGCGCTCTGCCCACCCTACGGAAAGTAGGGAAATTCAACTATGATAAAAAAATCTCCTGTGCTGTTCATTCTCCTGCTTGTTGCCGCGGCTCATGAGCAGAAATTTGAGAAACCGCTCGTCATCACCCTGAGAAACAATCTGCCGCCCCTGTCTTTTCTGAATCTTGACCATCAGCCTGCGGGTTTGTTCGTGGATATGTGGAATCTCTGGGCTGAGAAAACCGGAAAGAAAATCAAATTTCACACTGCGGCATGGAATGAAACGCTCGAATCCCTGAAAAACGGCGCGGCGGATATTCACGGCATGATTGCCTATACAGAAGAACGCAGCCGACAGATCATGTTTTCACAGCCTTTTTATGAACTCTGGCTCTGTGTTTTCTTTCCGAAAAATCAGGAA
>DZCT01000626.1 GCA_022736535.1 Desulfatirhabdium butyrativorans
TATCGAAACGATAAGATTTCTCGCTCCGCTCGAAATGACATTGATAAAAAATCAGGCTTCTACCTCGGAAAATGAAAAACATTTTTCAGATATTCGAGATAACCGTCATCTTTGCACATGTTTTTTCCCGGAGAATCTGAAAGTTTGGCAACGGGCGAGCCTTGACACTGCGTCATCTTAATCACAATCTGTACGGGTTTGTCCATAATGTCATTGGTCAGATTTGTGCCGATCCCAAAAGAAGTGATGATCCTGTCTTTGAAATATTTCGTGATTTCAAGTGCTTTCGGAAAAGAAAGTCCGTCGCTGAAAACTGCTATCTTGGAACGGGCATCCACTTTCATTTTTTTGTAATGCTCGATGAGCCTGTCACCCCACTGAAAAGGGTCCCCGCTGTCGTGGCGGCATCCGTCAAACAACTTGGCGAAATACATATCGAAATCATTCAAAAATGCTTCAAATCCCAGCACATCCGACAATGCAATGCCGAGATCGCCCCGATATTCCTGCGCCCAGTGTTCCAGCGCAAATTTCTGGCTGTTTGCCAGCTTGGGCCCGAGCGCCTGCGCTGCCATGAGCCATTCATGCGCCATGGTCCCGATGGGCGTCAGCCCGTGCTTCATCGCAAAAAAAACATTGCTCGTTCCCCGTAAATTCTCCGGCAGTTCTGTTTTGAGAATCTGAAGAATCTGCTCCTGCCACGCGTATGAAAAACGCCGCCGCGTGCCGAAATCCGCAAATCGGAATCCCAAATTTTCTTCATTCGAGGCTTTTACCAGATTGATTTTTTCATACAGCTTTTCTTTGCCGGATTCAAAATCAGGAGCGGAGCGAATATCCCGGAAGTAAACTTCATTGACAATGGCCAGCACCGGCACTTCAAATAAGATGGTATGAAGCCATGGACCTTTGATTTTCAAGGAAAATTCGTGATGTTCCTCGCCGATTCCGACAAATTCCTCATTGAGCTGAAACAGCCGCAGAAACTGGATGAAATCTTCTTTCATGAAGCGCAGTTGTCGCAGGTAGTCTAATTCTGCTTTTGTAAAACGCAGACGGCAAAGATGCTTTATTTCTTTCCTCACATCTTCGGCAATGGGCCGCAGATCAATTCCCTCATCTCTGCATTTAAATTCATACTCAACCGCAGCCCATGGAAACTGGTGAAGAACTCCCTGCATCATCGTGAGCTTGTAAAGATCGGTGTCCAACAGAGAATTAATAATCATGGAAGGTCCTTTTTAAGGGTGAGAGGTAAGAGGTAAGGGGTCAGAGGTATTTTCTCTCACCTCTTACCTCTCACCTCTGACCTTTTTTTATCTCATTTCTCACTTCTAAGCATTTCCAAGGCTTCTTTTGCCGTCAGGTTTTCATGCACAATCGCGCAGGCTGCTTTGACAAACAGCATGGGATTTTTATGCTGAAACACGTTTCTGCCGATGGAAAGCCCTTTTGCGCCGACTTTCATCGCATCTTCGATGGTTTTGAACATTTCTTCTTCGTTGGATTTGCTTCCGCCCGCAATCAGCACCGGCGCGGGGCATCCTGCAACCACCTCGGCAAAGGAATCCGGATCGCCCGTATAATTAGTTTTGACAAAATCCGCTCCCAGTTCCGCGCCGATTCTCGCCGCAATTTTCACCGCATTCACATCTTTTTCATCTTCGATTTTCACGCCCCTTGCATACATCATCGCAATCAGCGGCATTCCCCAATAGCTGCACTCCACCGCAATTTTGCCGAAATCCCGGAGCATATCCGATTCATCGTCATCGCCGATATTGATGTGGATGGAAACGCCGTCTGCGCCCATCCGCATGGCATTTTCCACCGTGTTGACCAGCACTTTTTTGTTGGGTTTGGGTGAAAGCGTGCTGGACGCGGAAAGATGGAGAATCAGACCGATATCTTTCCCGGAACGCCGATGTCCGTACTTGGGCAGACCGATGTGACCGATAACCGCATTTGCGCCGCCCTCGGCAACCATGTCAACCGTCTTTGACATATCAATCAAGCCTTCAATGGGTCCCACGCTCACGCCGTGATCCATCGGCACAATGACGGTTTTACCCGTGTTCCGGTTCATGATTCTTTCCATTCTGACTGCTTTTCCGATACTGTTGAACATTTTTATTTCCTCTCTGTTGTTTTTATTTATATGATTAAAATCAATAAATTGTGAAAACTCAGGGGCACGCCGCCGGCGTGTCCCT
>DZCT01000167.1 GCA_022736535.1 Desulfatirhabdium butyrativorans
CACCGTTCAAGTCTAAGCGTATCAATACAAATACTTTACGTCCTCGTGTTTGGTACTTAGATTTCAGAGCAATCTTTCCTTTCCAAATATCTAATAAAAACTCTTCTTTTTCATCTATGGACAGCAATCGAATCGTTATTTCTCCAATATCCGGATAGATATAACGCTTTTGTTCATTTTGATGGTATTTCGGCATATTGATGAGCTTGTCAGCTTCCGATTGGGTTAAATCGCTATTTGACATTTATATTCCATTTGAATTTCAGTGCTTTTTTAATACGATTTCGCTATTAAAAATATATTAATAATTTTAACATGGATATACATGATGCACAGGATATTTGATTCCTTACATCCTGTTTATCCTGTTCATCCCTGTTAATTTTCAACGGCGATTCGGTATGAGTGTGCGAAAAAGCGCTACGCTTATTTTCGCACTCCGGATTTGCCGAAGAGCGCCGATGCGTTTGTCTCTTCCACCATCTGCCGTGTTGTCTCATCAAAGATATGATAGTCGCTGTAAGCTTCCCGGATTTCTTCTGTCACCAGCGAAGCCGGCGCAAAGGGAAAATCGCTGCCCAGTAAAATATGCGAAGGCTCGACAAATTTCTGAAGACAAGCCATCGTGTAGGGCGAACAGGAAAGTGCGGTGTCGTAATAAAAGCGTTTGAGATACGCGATGGGACCCAGCGGCGCATTTTTCCGCACTCCCGGATAATGCTCAATCCGCATGGCAACGTAAGGGACCGTCCCCCCCGCGTGCGCCAGTATCCAGCGTATATCCGGATAACGCTCCATCGTGCCGGTAAGGACCAGATTGACTGCCGCCCGAGTCGTATCAAAGACAAATTCGACAATGGGAACAGGCGTTTCAAGTTTCAGTTCCCGTGAACTCGGATGAATGTTGGGATGGACCGAGACTGCCGCCTTGCGAGTGTTCAGCTCGCTCATCAGTTCGTCAAAGTCCGGGTCTCCCAGAAAACGGCCGCCCGAACTTGCCAGCAAGCCCACGCCGTCGGCTTTCAGCGTATCCAGCGCGTACACGGCTTCTTTGACTGCCGCCGCTGCGACCGGCATGGGCATGACCGCAAAAAAACCGAAACGATCCGGATAATCGCTTTTCACACGGGCGGCATTTTCATTGCACTGCCGCGCCAGTTCAGCCGCAAAGGCAGCGTCGCCGAAAAACACGCCCGGCGTTGAAACAGACAGGATTGCCTTTCTGATGCGGTTCTGCTCCATGAAATCAAGCGAAATCTGCGGCGACCACTCCGGAAAATTGAATCCGATTGTCTTCCTGATGCCCACTCTGTCGAGCGCGGCGAGATATTCACGCGTGACAATATGATGATGCACGTCAATACGATACGACTTTTCAGATGTCATGATGTTTTTTTCCTTTCAGATAATGAATGGTAAGGTGGGCAGCAAGCTGCCCACCCTACAATTCTCCTTCTCTCTCAAGCTGATGAAGGCTGACATGATCGGTGTCCAATATATACCGGGTCATTTTAAAGATTCATCCTTATCAACTTCCTTACGATAAGCTTCTATTTCAGCCTGCAAATCTTCAAATCCGAGATCATCTTTGAAGCAGCCGAATTTTTCAATCCAGGGATTGACGACCGAATTGTGCAAGGGAACTTCCACCTGAATCAGTTCTATTTCTTTTGTCAGATAGTCAAGCAAATGTACCTTAATCAGATCAATTGCTTTTTCACGGGAATTTTCTTCGACAACAACATCAGGATAATCTTTGGCGACCGCAATATATCTGCCTGCTTTTTTTCGTAAAATAACATCGCAGATCATATTTTTCTCCTTTTGCTTTCATTTTTCAGCAGGGTGGGCAGCAAGCTGCCCACCCTACACAAACAACTACCTGCGAAGATTAATCCCTGCTTTCCTGAAGTATTCTCTAAAATGAGGCTCTGTTTTCTCAAGGGTTTCTGCGGCTTTTGCAAACCACATTTCACTTTTCTGCGGGTCTTTCAATTCCCGATACGCGGCTCCCAGTCCGTACATTGCCGGCGCATTGTCTGTTTTGATGGACAGCATGTATTCAAAATCACGGATAGCCATCCGGGGTCTGAGTTTGATATTGCGATTCTCAAAGTAGTTCAGTATGACATCCGCTTCAGCGCTTTTTTCATCAATATATTCATAACCGGGGCTTCTGAGTCTCAGGTCTGTCCGGGGTCCCTCCTCCGGGGTGAAGACAAAATCACGGACATATCCGGCATCCACACATTCACGGTACAGCACGGAGCCGGGGTAAGGCGTGAAAGGAAAAATATAAACCCAGTCCGGAGCCAATTTTCGGGCATAAGCAATGTTTATATCAATATTTTCCTCAGGTTCAAAAGGAAAACCGGTTATCAGAAAAATGCAGACCCACGCGTCGTCAAACTTCCTTATGGAACTGATGACCGGATAAACATCCTCAACGCTGTGATTTTTCCTGATTTTTCTGAGGGTTTCATTGCTGCCGGACTCGCAGGGAAGTTTGAACCATTTATGACCGCTTTCATAAAGCAGATTCACGGTCTCGTCATCCAGCATCCGTATCGGAATGCCTTCAAGCACATGCCATAAGATGCCGGGCATTCTGCGGCGGATTTCTTCAGCCAATTCCACCAGCCCGGGCCGCTCTGCCGATATGCAGTCCTCGTTGAAAATAAATATATTTGCCCCGTATCTGTCTTGCAGACGCTGCATTTCATCCACCATCAGCGCGGGATTTTTTTGCCGGAACCCGCCGTTTGCGAATAAATTTCTCCCGCAGCAGAACGTACAGACACCGGGGCACCCTCTTGAATTGTTGACAATCATCCAGAGGTCTTTTTCCGCGTCAATAAAGCGGTGAGGCGTGGAGCGTCCGTATCGGGTATGAAATCGGAGGTCGAAATTCGAGCGGTCGCAGTCCGGCGCGGCGTCAAGGTCAATCGGCTCATGAGCGGCGGTTTTGACGACATGCCCTGCCTCATCTCTGTAAGCAATTCCTTTTACTGTTTTTAAATCTGCTTTCTCATTAATGGCACGGATCAGGTCCGCGACAACAGCCTCGCCTTCTGAGAATCCGACAAAATCAATATTCGGGTCTTTGAGAACCTCTTTATATGAAGTATGCGGATAAAGATTGCCCGTGATGGTAAGGATGCCGGGATCGCTTTCCTTCACAACGGCTGCGGTTTTATGCCCTGCCTCAGCCATGACATGAGATATGATCTGAATGCCGACCATATCCGGTTTGAATTGCGATAACTTATTTCTCAAGGTATCCCAGAGATATTCCGTTGTCACACCTTTCATATCCAAAGAGATTTTATAGCCCAATGTGTCGGCGTCATACACTTCGATCTCGATATCGGGCATCATTTTTTTTATATATGCAGATATATAGCCCAGCCCCATCGGCGGTATGCCGTGAAAGTCTCTGTCATAGGCATAGATCGTTTCATGCACTTTCAGCCCGAAGGGACTGATGAGCAGCACTTTTCTGATGTTTCTGTCAAAGCCGCAATGATTCATTATGTTCTCCTTTTCAAAAGGTTATTCTCATTTTTTTTGAGATGTTTCAAAACTAAGGTGGGCAGCTTGGCACCCGCCATACAGAAATTCAGCAGCGGATTCAGATTCGCATTTCATCTGTTTTGTCAGCCATGATGACAAGTGCTTTCGCCAATTTTCTGGCTTCTTCCCCTGATAATCTGACTGTATCTCCGGAATCCGCAACCGTTTTTATAAAAAAACCTGTCTCAGACTCTATCCATAAAAGAATTTCGCCGTGATTCAGTTTTATGGAGATATCATGTTTTATTTTATTAATTTTTTCAATAAGTTCACTGACAATTTCAAGAGAATCCTCAAATACCCTCTCACTTGTGAACTGTATCATATCTAAGCGACCTTCAACTGACTGAAGAAAATTTCTCAATTCTTTTTCCTCAATATGTGTAATCGCCTGAGAAGCCTTCCAGACAGCAGTTTTCAGTTCATTAATATCTGACAGACGATTCTGATATTTTTCGCAATCATTGTAAAGCATTGTTAATATATTATTATAGATTGTCATGTTATGATTCTCCCCTGAACGGGTTGGCAGTAATCACTATCCTGCCGTTTTGTCCGGCAGCTCTGCAAAAATAAAATTTTTGCACTCCGGATTCAGCGCCGACTGTCAGAATTAAATTAACTCGGTAGGGTGGGCAGCAAGCTGCCCACCCTACACAATCAGCGGCGTCAGTTCCCCGGCGATGATTTCCAACATCTTTTCCTGAGACTGCTTCTCATGCAGAAAAAAATGATCCCCCGGCAACACATGCACCCTGAACGCGGCTGAGGTCAGCGACTTCCATGCCTCTGTTTCATTCAGGCTCACACAACTGTCATCTTTGCCGTGAAAAGCGGTGACGGGAATATCAAGCCGCGCTTCTTTCTGATGCACATAACTCTCCACTATCTTCATGTCCGCGAAGAAGTGAGAAAAGAAAAGTGAGGAATGAGAAATATTGCTCAGTTCTCCAAATTTTTTCCGAAAAGATTCAAGCTCTTTTTCAGAAAGTCTGCCGATCTCCTCCGGATTTGGAATGCCCTGAAATCCCAAATCTCGGAATTTTTCCATGATGCGAGCCAGATAGGGATTCGGCATCGCGGGTGACGCAAATCCGCCCGCAAAGAGATGCACGGGACCCGCAGCGCCGGTTCGCAGCCGACATGCCAACTGAAACGCGATCAATGCTCCCATGCTGTGACCGTAGAAAGCGTAGGGGCGATCTAACTCCGGTTTCAGAACCAGTTCCAAAATATCGGTCAGTTCCGAGATGTTTTCTACAGGCTTAGATTTGATGCGGTTTTCCCGCCCCGGCAACTGAATCGGGCAGACTTCGACATCATCCGGCAATTTCTCCTGCCAGCCACGGAAAAGCGAGGCGCCGCCCGCGCCGTAAGGCAGGCAGAATAAACGCAGCTTTGACTCAGGATTGACTTTGCGATGAGCAAACCACAAATCCCGCTCTGTTTTTTCTGCGGAAATATCTCCCATTTTTTCCAACGGACGTAGAGACGCAAGGCTTTGCGTCTCTGCCGAACATTCCTCATGATGAAACTGTTTGAGTATCGTCTCGGTCAGATTGACGATGCTGGGTCCCTGTATCAGTTCTTCAAGCGGAATGTCAATGTTCATATCCCGTTCAGCCGCGGTTCTGAGTTCCAAAGCAACCAGCGAATCCATGCCCAGATTGGACAGCGGTTCTTTGATATTCAACTCTGACAAGGGCATTTGCAGTATTGCCGCCATTTTCTGATGCAAATACTGCTGCAAGTCTCCGCTTTGCATAATATCCGCTTTGGGCAAATCTTCCCGCTCACCTATAGGGGCGGGCCCTCGGTCTGCCGCCATCAGCCTGAAAATATCCTCGCGTACCCGCTTCATCTCACATTCTGCGGCTGCCGCTACAAAGCGTCCCTGTCGGTCAAAAACATGGAATTTCCCGCGAATCAGACTGTCTTTTCCCGGATTCTCCCGGAGCGAGACATGACACCACAGCGGCTCCTCCGGTATCTGAGAATCTGCAACAAAGTCTTTCCACCGCACCATCATATATGAGACATTCGGAGAAATTTCTTTTGAAAAAGCTGAAAAATACACCTGAGCGCACGCGTCCCAAAGCCCCGGATGGATGCCGAGGCTGAAAGCCTCCTGCTTTTCCTGTTCGGTAGCGTGTCTGAAACGGGCAAGGGCTTCTCCTTCTCTGAACCATACATGCTCAATCTGCCTGACACTCTGCCCCAAATCCATGCCCCGCTCTTCCTTCATCTTCTGATAAAAAGAAAAACCGGACATCTGCTTTTCGCAGCGCTTCTGTATCTCCGCAATTTCCGGCAGAGAGATGAAGGGCAGCATACCATGTTCCTTCAAAGTCAGGCGGCCGCGGGCATTCAGCAGCCCGGGTTTCTGCTTTGCATCAGACGGCTCGGCATCCGATACCTCCCTGCTGTAAAAGCGAAATTCAATTTCTCCCTTCTCCTCTGCCTGTGTCAGATTGAGATGCAGCATTCTGCTCATGTTATCCGGCACATACATGGCAATGAGATATTCCGTCTCTTTCACAGTATATGCGGCAGTGTGATACAATGTCTTTACCGCCTTGCACAATATCTCCTGATAATATCCCACATGCAGCACACCGAGATTGTCTTTTATCTCAGGCAGACGCTCGGCGTTCAGGAGATAAGAGGTCAGAGGTTCGGGGTTCGGGGTTCGGGGAGACCTCTGACCTCTTACCTCTGACCCCGAACCTTCCCCCCTATACCGTTTTCTCTGAAAAGGATATGTGGGTAGTATGACTTTGCGTCTCGGTTTGCAAGACGCATAAAAACCCTTCCAGTCAATTTCAGCGCCCTGACAGTACAGTTCCGCAAGCGTTTCAAGCAGTGTTTTCCAATCTTCGGGAGAATCTGTCCGGGGCAAGTCAAATATCTTTTCAGCAGGGCAACCACGGGGGGTTGCCCCTACGGAACCGCTGAGGCACGCTTTATCCGAATCTTTGCTGAAAAAAACGGCAAGGTCGGAAAGTTCCTGCTCCGGAGTGCAAAAACTTCTCGTTCCCACGCTCTGCGTGGGAATGTCAGGCTCCGGAGTGCTAAAATGAAATTTTAGCAAAGCAGCCGACATCTGCTCTGCATCTTCCGCGACAAAGGCTGCCCGATGAGAAAAATGAAAACGGGCGGTATTCACGGTGTAGCAGACATCAGCTATATCAGCTTCAGAATGCTCATCCAAAAACTTTTTGTAATCCGCCGCATAAGTTTTCAAAGCATTGTCATCTTTTGCCGAAAGGGTTAAAAGATGAGGGGTGCGGGGTGAGAGGTGAGAGGTTCGGGGAGCCGCCTCGAACCTCGAACCCCGAAACTCGAACCCGTTTATCGCCTCTGCGACAACAACATGGGCATTGGTGCCGCTGAATCCGAATGAACTCACGCCCGCGATTCTGAGATTTCCGTTTGTATGCCACTTTATCAGGGATTGCGGTATGATTGCCGGTATTTTTTCAATCGCCATTTTCGGATTGATTTTCTTTATGTGCAACTGAGGCGGAATTTCCCCGTGATTCAGGCACAGCACGGTTTTGATCAGCCCCGCGACGCCGGCTGCGGCTTCCAGATGACCGATATTTGCCTTGACAGCGCCGACCATCAGCGGATGACCGTTTCGGGAAGGACTGTTTCCGAATACCTGCGATATAGCCCGCATTTCTATGGGATCGCCCAGCGATGTGCCGGTGCCGTGCGTCTCGATAAAGCTGATCTCATCCGGCGCGACGCCGGCGTTTTCCAGCGCTTTGAGCAAAAGCTTTTCCTGAGCCGGACCGTTGGGAACGGTCAGTCCGCTCGTGGCACCGTCATGGTTGACCGCGCTTCCCCGTATCAGCGCCAGTATGGGATCGCCGTCTTTTCGGGCATCTTCAAGCCGTTTCAGCACAATCATGCCGCAGCCTTCGCCACGTCCGTAGCCGTCGCCGTCCGCGTCGAATGTCTTGCATTTTCCGTCTGCTGACAAGGCTTTGAGCGCACACAGATCCGCAAAGGTCTCCGGCGAGAGCATCAGACTCACGCCCCCTGCCAAAGCCATGTCGCATTCCCCGCGTCTGAGGCTCTCACAGGCAAGATGCACGCTGACTAAAGATGATGAACATGCGGTGTCTATGGACAAAGCCGGTCCCTGCAATCCCAGTACATGAGCAATTCTGCCGGAAGCCACGCTGGCCACGCAGCCGGTTGCCTTGTAAGGTCCCTGTTTCTGAATCTTTGAATATTCGGAACCGATGATGCCCACAAAAACGCCGGTCTGACTTCCTTTCAGTCCTTTATGAGACTGACCCGCTCTTTCCAATGCCTGATATGCAGTTTCCAAAAGCAGACGCTGCCGGGGATCCGTATCTGTCGCCTCACGCGGGGACATACCGAAAAATCGGGCGTCAAAATTCCCCACATCTTCCTGAAGAAAAGCCGCTTCTTTGACATAGCTTTTTCCTGAGACATTCGGATCCGGATCATAGAAGTCATCCGCATTCCATCGTTCAGGAGGAATTGCAGTAACGCAATGTCTCCCTTCCTGCAACAGACGCCAGAATTTTTCAGGAGAACTGCAATCTCCCGGAAACCGACATGCCATGCCGATAATGGCGATGGGTTCGGGGTTCGGGGTTCGGGGTTCGGGGTTAGAGACAACAATTCTCCCTCTCCCCTCCGGGGAGAGGGACGGGGTGAGGGGTCTAACCCCTAAGACCTCCGCCGCTTTTCTCACATCGCCTTTCAGAATGCCCAATTGAAGCGTGTCGGATGCCAGCGCAAGTTCAAAGGTCATGAATCCGTCTTCTTTTTCAATCGGAATCAGACCTCTTTTTTCTGTCATCAGCTTTTCGGTGGTTTCGTCAATCCTCATTCCGCCCTGTCTCCAGTAGGGCCAGATGATAGACACGGTTTTGCCTTTGCGCCGGTTCTGCCGGCGAAGCTTTTCACGCATATAGGCAAAGCTGTCCATAAAGCTATTGGCATACGCGTAATCGCTTTGTCCCGGATTTCCCACCGAGGCAGTGAGAGAAGAAAACATCACAAAGAAATCCAATTCCTCATCTTTCAATGCCTCATCGAGATACAGCGTGCCGTAAACTTTGGGACCGAATACCGCTTCCATTTCCACCGGCGTTTTTTTGATAATAAAATTATCTCTCAGCAGACCCGCCGCGTGAATAACGCCGTTTATCTCTCCGTATCGGCTTCTGATCTCTGTTACCAATGTGCTCACTGCTTTTTGATCAGATATATCTGCCCGGATATAGATCACTTCAGAGCCTGAAGAATCGAGTTTTGTTATCTCTGCTTTTTTCTCAGGACTTAACTCGGAACGTCCTGTCAGCACAATTGTTGCTTTTTCTGTTTTTCCGGCAAGATATTCGGCAAACATCCTGCCGATGCTGCCCGCGCCGCCGGTAATGAGACAAACCCCGCCGGGTTTCATCTGAGATAAATCGGGCAGAGACGCAAGATGTTGCGTCTCTGCGGGGTCAAATTGTCTCAGGCGGCTGACCCATCTTTTTCCTGCATAGTAGCGGACAGCGATCTCATCATCTGCGTCAGCGCATAATTCGGCGCTTATGAGGTCAGCGGTATCTCCATGACTCGGCACAGCTATTGTTTTCCAAGCAAAATTGGGATTTTCCAGACGCACGGTTCGGGCAAATCCGCTGACTGCCGCATACAGCGGGCGCGGCTCGTCTTCATCTTCCGGATAGACATACCATAAGCGAATCCGATGTCTGATCTTCTGCGCCATCAGTGCCTGTGTGAGATAAAATACCGAATAAATACCTCTTTCAAGGCTTGTCTCGATAGAGAAGGTTCGAGGTTCGGGGTTCGAGGTTCGAGGATGTCTCTGACCTCTTTTTGACCACAGATGAACAATGCCGACCGGCGTCTGTTGCCGGTTGATGAGTTCCTGTATCAATCGCTGATAGTCTTCCGCTCGTCCCGGTCGGATTTGATAGGTATTGTCTCCTATGTTTTGCCAACTCTTCCCCGGTACTACAGAGATAAGCACACTCTCCTTCCAACGCTCCGCATGGAAACGCATGTCCTTATCCGCAGCAAAAACTAAAATACAGTCTCCCTCCCGGTTGAGAGCAGACAGAGATGATACCTGCCCTTCTTTTCTCTCGGATTCTTCCCACTCAGAGCGATAATACAGGGTTGCAGGTTGCAGATCAGCGCTTGCAGGAGAGGCTTCCGCCCCCTGACCCCTGACCTCTGACCTCTGACCTGTCTGCTCCATTATATACCGCGATATGTCCGCGACGGTGGGATAGTCGAACAATGCCGTAGGATACAGTTCTACTTTAAATTTTTCAGCGACTTGCGCTCCGAACTCCAAGACCTGCACAGACTCCATTCCCATATCAAAAAAGCCCATTTCCGCCGGCGGCAGATCCGAAGGAGAAAAACCCAGTATCTTACCGGCAATATTTCGGATACGGTTTACCATATGAGACATTTGCTCATTTTTCGGGGATACCGCCGAGTCGTTCAAAAGCGGTTTCGGAGGCAAAACTCTTTCGGAGGCAATGACCGCAACCTCGGTATTGTCTGAGCCGATCCAATAGCGTTCTTTAAAAAACGGATAGGTCGGCAGCGGCACGCGGCGGGCAGTAGCACCAGTGGGCATAAGCAAATTCCAATCCGCATCAGCCCCCTGCACCCAGAGTTCGGCAAGTTT
>DZCT01000627.1 GCA_022736535.1 Desulfatirhabdium butyrativorans
GGAACCGCCGTCTGCAATAATTTGTCCCAAGACAGTCGCACCGCCGGAGGTAACAGAAGCGACCGCGCTGAGTTGTACTGTCGGAGCCGTTATGGTCCCGCCGTTCGGCAGCGTCGTGAATGAAAGTTCGGGACTGCCGTACAATATTTCATCTTTTTCATTGATAGCGTAAGCTCTGGCATAATATTTTGTTTCAGGATTCAGTCCTGTAATTGCAACTTCGTAACCGCCTATGCCTGAAGCATAGTATTTCTCTTTGTTCTCAACGGTCACCGGGGATGTTTCCCCCCAGCAGACGCCCTTTTCCACGATAACTGTTCCGGCGTCAGCGGCAACATTTCCTGAAACATTCGCGCTGTATTTTGTAACATCGCTGATGCTGACAGTTGTAACTCTCAAAGCTGTATCTGATGCGATAAAGTATTCTTTGGCGCTGTATCCTGTGTTTCCGGCGCTGTTGGCAGCATAAGCCCTGACATAATATTTCGTATCGGATTCCAACCCTGTAATGACAGCTTCAATCTCGTCTCCGCCTGTATGACTTGAAATATGCTGCCCGAACATGGGGTCTTCCGGCGATTTGCTCCAGCAAATCCCTTTATCGCTGATTGAAGCGCCGCCGTTTGCCGTTATTTTTCCCCTGATAACTGCCTGTTCGGATGACACGCCGCTTATTGAGGTGATGATAACCGTAGGATCGGTCACGGCTCCGCTGTATTCCGTATAGAAAGAGGCATCTTCTCCATAGCCTGTTTTCCCGGCGCTGTTTTTTGCATAAGCTCTGACGTGATAGAGAGTGTCGGGTGTCAGTCCGCTGATTTCAATTTCAAAGCTTTCTTCTGTTCCGAGAGGAGCTTCCGACACACAGATGCCGCTGCTGCTGTCCGGATTGTATAACAGTCCCCGGCAGATTCCTCTCTCAATGACGGCAGCCCCGCCGTCCGAAAGAACCGTTCCCTCGATGATTGCGGAATGATGAGTAACCGTGATGGGTGTTGCAGTCGTTGTGACTGTCGGCGCGACCGGTAATCCGCTGATTGCTGTCGTAAAAGACAACTGAGGACTTCCATATAAAGTTGCGCCGGCGTCAGTCTTTGCATAAGTTCTGACATAATATTTTTTTCCGGAACTCAGTCCTGTGACTGTAATACTGAACTCTCCCAATCCTGATGAAGTGCTTTTCAATTTGTTGTCGGTGATATCCGGCGGCGATGTTTCACTCCAGCAGACTCCTTTTTCTGTTATCAGCGCTCCGCCGTCTGAAGCAAGATTTCCTTTGACGGTCGCCCGGTCCGAGCCGACATCCGTTACCGAAAGGCTTATAAGCACCGGCGTTGTTCCGCCGCCGCTTGTTATTGTAAAAGTTCTGTCCTCTCCGTATCCGGTTCCGATGCTGTTTGTCGCGAATGCTCTGACATGATAAGTGCCGGCGCTCAGACCTGAAATGACGCTGGTAAAGCTTCCGCCTGCTCCGGGAGATGAATCGGAAACTTTCGTTCCGGAAGTAACTGTCGGATTCGCTGATGCGCTCCAGCAAACCCCTCTTGCCGTAACCGCCGCGCCGCCGTCTGAGACGACCGTTCCGCCTGTTGTCGCCACATTGGATGTAACTGTTGCCGGGGAGGTTGTGATTGTCGGAACAGTCAGCGTTGCTCCGCCGCCTGTTATTGTAAAAGTTCTGTCCTCTCCGTACCCGGTTCCGATGCTGTTTGTTGCGAATGCTCTGACATGATAGGTGCCCGCGCTCAGTCCCGAAATGATGCTGATGAAACTGCCGCCTGCTCCGGGAGATGAATCGGAAACTTTCGTTCCGGAAGTAACTGTAGGATTCGCTGATGCGCTCCAGCAAACCCCTCTTGCCGTGACAGTTGTCCCGCCGTCTGAGACGACGGTTCCGCCGGTTGTCGCGATGCCTGATGCAACTGTTGCCGCGGCGGTTGTGACTGTCGGTATTGTGTCGCTGCCGCTGTTACCGGCCGGACTTAAAAATTCGGAACTCCATGACAAGCCTATGGCATTTTTTGCATAAGCTTTGAAGTAATAGTCGCTGTCAGGGTTAAGACCGATAATATCTGCTCTGAAATCTCCTGTTTCCGAATTATCATCTTTTGTACACTTATCGCTGCTGACCGGGTCTGAAATGTTCGGAAAAGACACGGTGTTCCAGCAAATACCTTTCATGATCAGCGGGGACCCGCCGTCCGT
>DZCT01000628.1 GCA_022736535.1 Desulfatirhabdium butyrativorans
GACTTTCTTTGTCTCCTGCTCAGATTCGGCAGCCTTCTGTTCGGGCTTGTCAGATGCTGTTTCAACTTTCTGAGCCGGCTCCGCCGGTTTTTGCTCGGCAGCGGGCGATTCGCTTTTTTTATCTTGCTTCACTTCCGGAGAGGCTGCCCCCGAAATTGTTATGGAATTTGCCTTTACTCCGCATTTAATATCCTTGAGCTGATCGCTCATCATCTGAACTTCGGTGATTTCGATTTTCGTGGATTTTTCGCCTGCAATGTCTTTTTTGACCTCAAAACCCAGGGCGAGAATCGCAAAATCTTTTCCTTTGATGCCTTTGGCGCCTGCCATCACGACAATAAGGGTGCCGGGATTTTTGTCATTGATAATGTGCATCAGCGAGGATGTTTCATCGGTTTTGACGCCGCCTTTATAAACAAGCAGTTCCTTGTCATATTTCATCACCAGTTTGACGCCGGAAAGATTGTCCACCGCATCGAGCATCACCGGAATCGTAAACGAGTCTCCGGGTTTTGCTTTGACATCGGGGAGATAGAGTTCAGTTCCATAAACCGCAGACGCCAGAAAACACACTGCCATACCGATAAAAACCGCTGAATGTAATACTTTTTTCAGATTCATTTGATTTCCCTTTTCAATTTATTTTGGTTGCCCGATAATCTGACTGAATGTCAGATTTACATAATTCACGTCTTTTTTTCAAGTTTTTTCCCGCAGAGAGTTTTTTTCCCACAGAGGACACAGAGTTTTTTTCCCACAGAGGACACAGAGGATGCACAGAGTCCACGGAGAAAACCCCTCTGTGGGAAACATCAACTGCTCAACATCTGCGCAACTGTCATTTTCAGTTTCTGCGTGACGGCAAGCGCCTGTTTCAATTCTGCTTCCAAGCGCGCCATTTCCATATAAAACGGCGTCCGGTCAAATTTGAAATAGCTTTTTCCTTTTGCCAGCTTTGTGAAAACTTCGCACCCGGGGCTGAAAACCGGCGCATACTGCCCCGGCTTGTGAAGTTCGTGGGAAATTCCGTGCAGACGGCATATCATAGGGCGATAGGCATACAGCACGCACAGCCCCTCCGCATTCAGCGGACACATCAGTCGGGATCCGGCATTCATTTTTTCGCGGACTTCGCAAGCTTTTTGTCTGATGTTTTTCCGCATCTCCGCATCAAGCGTCCCGAATCCTTTCAGAATATACAGATATTCCAGAAAAGTATGATGATAGAAGCGGGTCAGACAGCAGTTGTCTTCGCAGCCCTGACAGTGAAAGCCGTAATCATCCGCCGCCGCTTTGTATTTCTCATCCATTGCACGGTAAATGCCCTGCAACCGGCTCAAAAAAGGCGCATATATTTCTGTCTGCGATATGATTTCTTTCAATTCTCCGCTCCTCACCCTGCCCTTTCCCCGGAGGGGAGAGGGCTGTGCGGGTTTTCCGCAGATACGGTTCGGCTTCGGTTTCTGTAAATTTTACGAAATTCATATTGAAACTTAATACATTACTCATGCGAAATTGTCAACAGCGTAAAACCATGTATGCTTCAAAAAAGTTATTATACAGCTATAATTTTAACCCTGCAAAAAAAAACTTGACACCCAAAATAAAGGATTTATCTTATGAGCATAAGATCAGAATGAGTGAAAAATTCAGACAATAAGGAGGGGAGTATCATGCCGAAATTTGACGGGACAGGGCCCTGCGGTCAGGGTTCAAAAACAGGCAAGGGAAAAGGTTCCTGCGGCACCGGAGGCGGACAAAATCAGAGCGGACAAGGCTCCGGAAATTGCGGCAGCGGCCAGGGTAAAGGCAAATGCGGCGGTGGCAAAGGACAGGGACAGAGACAAGGACAGAGATAAGGACAGAGTTAAAAAGTAAAGGAGGTTACTATGCCGGGATTTGATGGAACGGGACCCCAGGGGATGGGGGCGATGACAGGCGGCAGACGAGGTGTTTGCAATCCTGCATACGGTACGGAATTTTATGGAAGAGGACGCGGCTACGGACCGGGTTTGGGCGGCGGCAGAGGCTTGGGATTCGGCAGAGGTTTCGGGCGGCGGGGATATGCCGCGCCGGTTTATCCTGTTGTTGCGGCAGCAGATGAAGTCAGTATGCTGAAAGCCGAAGCCGATTCCGTGAAAGCCGTGCTGAATGATATTAACCGTCGTATCAAGGGACTGGAAAAAGGGGCTTCGTCAGCGCC
>DZCT01000168.1 GCA_022736535.1 Desulfatirhabdium butyrativorans
TTTTTTATATATTTTTATATATTCTTATATAATTTTATATATTTTGGGTAACTATTCAGTCATCAGGAGGTCTGGCAGGAATAATGAGCTATCAGCTTTTTTATTCGGAGACATCACGTGAGCAAATCAGATTGCTTCATCCTGATTTGAAACCTCTTATCCGATCAAAGACAGAGGCATGGGCAAATTTCTTGAACGGGAGCTTTCGGGTTATCTCTCGTTAAGAGTCAGACGGTTTCGTATTATTTACAGAATTGTAAAGGAAATCAGGGCCGTCGAAATCCATTATATCGGTCACAGAAAGGATATTTATGAAATTTTCAGAGACAGAATCAAAGGATAAAAACCGTATCGGATTGAAAAAGCGTTGCAGCAGGGGGGAATCCGAACAAGCAGCACGATTTTTCAAATCGTGCGGAAACGAATTGCAAATTCGTTCTATACTGATTCAACTTTTGTTTTTGCCACAGACGCACACAGACAGACACAGACAGATATCCCGAAAACGGAATACGCCGCATACGCAAAAAATATGCCGATAAAAACCAAAGGTGGATTACTATACTTCTTTTTGCACTCCGGATCCGCTGCCCGTCAGAATTGAACTAACTGCTTAATATAATAATACAATTTTGATTTTTTTATGGCATATTTTCCGCATGTATTCCGTTTTCAGACAGCTGTCTGTGTCCGTCTGTGTGCGTCTGCGGCAGAAAAACAAAAACGGATCAGTATATTTTGATTTTTTTATAAAAAAGCTTTTCTTTGCGCCCTTAGCGTCTTTGCGAGAACCTTTTGTCAAATAGGGAAAAAGTTGTAGGGTGGGCAGCTTGCTGCCCACCGGAGATTTCCGCACACAAAATCAAACTTGACAAAGCACTATGTCTTTTTTATAAAAAAGCTTTTCTTTGCGCCCTTAGCGTCTTTGCGAGAACCTTTTGTCAAATAGGGAAAAAGCATGAAGATCGGAAAAAACACTTTTACAGACCTGAGCATCAAAATCAAATTTATTCTCGGCATTGTCCTGATCCTTGCGGTCACGACGCTCACGCTTTCCGTTGTTTTTATCAGACAGTCGGAGCGTCTGCTCATCGAATCGCTTGAAGACAAAGCAAATCTGCTGAACAGAAATTTCTCCATTGTTTCCGCCAAAGGGATTCAGGAAAGCAGTTTTTCAAATTTGCAGAGTCTGATAAACGAAGTTGCGTTAAAAGACAGGGAAATAAAGCTCTTAGTCGTGGCATATCCCAACGGAATGGTCATTGCCACCTCGGACAAGACGAAATTCCGGCAGTTTTCAAAGATTACGGACGAGGAAATTTTTCAGCAGTCGGAGAAAAAAGAAGACAGCATCTCCAGAGACAGAAACCGGAAAACCCTGAAAAGCATCCGCATGATCTTCACTTCTCCTGATGAAGACAGCGAGGAAGAAACAGCGCCTGCGGAAACAGCAGCGGCTCAGGTTCCGGCGCAGTTGCTGGGATTTATCTATATCGAATTGGATACGGCAGGCATATTTGGAAAAATCCGTCTCTGACCTGTGGAAGTGGTCAATTCTGATTGCAATGGCAATGATAGGCGCGGGGATTGCGGGTGCTTACGGGGTCGCCGCAGCCATATCCGGTCCCATCGGATCGCTGGCGTCGGAAGTGCGGGTCATTGCCTCGGGAAACTGGACAAAATCCATTCAGCCGAAAAGCAGAGATGAGATCGGCTCTCTGGTATCAGATGTGGAAAAAATGCGTTTGTCCATTATTGCGCTGACGGAAAATCTGAAAGAACAGGAACGGCTCAAACATGAAATGACCCTTGCCCGCAGGATTCAGACCTCGCTGCTGCCCAATCTGACAGCCAATGTTCATCAGGACTTTGAAATTGCGGCAGCCATGGTGCCTGCGGATCAGGTCGGCGGCGACTTTTACGACGTCACTTATGACAGAGCCGGTCACCTCTGGTTTGCCGTCGGCGATGTATCGGGACACGGCGTCACCCCGGGCCTGATTATGATGATGGCGCAGACCATCCACACCAGCGTGACAGCCAGCGTTGACTGCGATGCACGGGGGTTGGTTATCAAACTGAATGAAATTCTGTATAAAAATGTCCACGAGCGTCTCAATGAGAACCATTTTATGACCTTCACCGCGCTGAAATATCTGGGAGACGGACGGTTCCAGCACGCGGGCGCGCACCTTTCCATGATTGTTTTCCGTCAGAAAACCGGGGACTGCGAACTGATCAGCACCCGGGGGGTTTACCTGAATTTTAAAAGCGACATTTCCAAAGCCACGAAAAATGACGAATTTTCATTGGACAAAGGGGATTTTCTCGTGCTTTACACCGACGGTCTGACCGAAGCGGAAAACCCGGAAGGTAAAATGCTCGACCTTGACGGATTTGTAAGCATCGTGAAAAATTATGCGGATCAGTCTTCCAAAACCATGAAAGATATGATTATGAACGAAGTGATCCGCTGGTGCGACGATGTACGCAACGATGACATGACCCTTGTGATTATAAAGAGAAAAGACAGATGAGACGGTTTCACTCTTACGGACCTGTAGATGGCAGGAAACATTTTGCGGTTTCCAGAAAAGAACTTGTTCAGACCTGTACGGACAGTCTCGTCGGCGATCCTGAAGAGGGCGGACATTATTTCACCGTCTGGGCGCCGAGACAGACCGGCAAAACTTGGCTCATGCGTCAGGTTTCGGAAAAAATCGGAACCCTGTATGCGGATAAATTCATCATTGCGAAAATGTCATGTCAGGGACTTATTATGAAAGACGGAGCAGGGGAAGACGAATTTCTGAAAAAAATTCCCAAACTGATGCTGGACGGATTTGATCTCGACATTCAGCCGCCTGAGACATGGGAAGAATGGATTCTGTTTTTCCATAAACATAAGGGAATTTTCCGGAAACCTGTTGTCCTGTTTATTGATGAATTTGACAGTCTGCCCGCAAAAATTATTGACAGAATTGTCACTCTTTTTCGTGATGTTTATCTGAATCGGGACGATTATTTTCTGCACGGTCTCGCGCTCATCGGCGTCCGCGCCGTTCTCGGCATCGAAAGTCAGCGCGGGTCTCCGTTCAATATTCAGCGTTCTTTTCATGTGCCGAATTTTACAAAAAATGAAGTTGAAGATTTGTTCAATCAGTATCAGAAAGAAAGCGGGCAGAAAATTGAACCCGAAGTTGTGAACCGAGTGTATGATTCTACTCGCGGGCAGCCGGGTCTGGTCTGCTGGTTCGGGGAACTGCTGACGGAAAAATATAATCCGGGCAAAAAAACGCCGATTGATATTGCGGTATGGGAAAATGTTTTCCAAGCAGCGCTTCACAAAGAATGGAACAACACCGTACTGAATCTGATTAAGAAAGCTCAGGGAAAATATGCCGGCTATGTGCTGGAACTGTTCAGCCGGCCGGACATGACTTTCAGTATCCGGACAGAATGGTGCAGCTATCTGTATTTAAACGGAGTTATAGATCAGGATATTGTAACAGATGATACCGGAAAGAAGAACTATTTTTGCCGTTTTTCCTCTCCCTTTGCTCAGAATTGTCTGTATGATGCTTTCACGCTTGATCTTATCGGAGACCGCCTGCCGGTTCTCGCACTTGACCCGCTTGATAACTTATCGGATGTATTCGATTCTTCCGAACTGAATCTTCCGGCGCTTCTGGAGAGATATAAAAATTATCTCAGACGCCTGAAAGCAAAAGGTCTGAATCCGTGGAAGGATCGGCCGAGACGCTCTGATCTGCATCTGACCGAATATGTGGGGCATTTCCATCTGTATTTCTGGCTTCAGAACGCTGTCGGCAGACGCTGCGCGATAAGCCCCGAATTTCCGACCGGAAACGGCAGGGTTGACCTGCATCTGAAATGCGGAGCAAAGCGCGGTATTATCGAAGTGAAAAGTTTCCGGGATTTGTATGAATTGGAAATTTCACGGGGACAGGCTGCCCGGTATGCGGCAAAGCTCGGTCTGAATTCTGTAACCCTTGCCGTGTTTGTGCCGACAGATGATGAAGATATTCTGAATCAACTGTCAGGCGAAACAGACATTGACTGCGTAAAAGTAATTGTTTATGCCATCGGGTGGCTGTGATGCTGACGGGGAATTTCCGCACAGTCCTTAAAGGAGGAATGTCTCTCACAAAGGCAAGGGGTCAAGATAAGGCAGCAAAGTGCTATTATTTCATGTTGACTTTGTGCCGATTTTATTTTATGAATCATATTCAAGCTTGTCCTGAAAGCCGGGTGATGTGTTTCAAGCCGACATTTATATCTCCCGCAAAGACGCAGAGAACGCAAAAAATTCCGTAGGGGCAACCCCCTGTGGTTGCCCTTCCTGAAACGGTAAATGCAGGGACAGGTAAAGGGTAAGCACGGGGGCTTACCCCTACAGCGGTTTTTTTTCCGAGAATGTCTGTTATGAAAAGAAAAGAGGAAGAACATGAGTGAAGAATCAAATGTAACGGTTCTGGGTGATTTTGTTGATCCCAAAGAGACTGATTTTGAAGGCTCCCTGACTTTCACTATCAAGGCTGCCTATATTGAAAAAGGAAAGCTGTGGAAAAGCAAAGACCTGACGGCTGAATTTCTCGGAAACTTCTGGAAAAATATTTTGGACATTGAAGAGATTAAACCCACCCTTCATTTTGTCTGCGCCGAGCTGCTCGAAAACGCGGTTTACCACAGTGTAAAATCAGATTATCTGATCATGATTCATCTCTGTTTCAAAACCGACGAACTGCTGGTCTATGTCAGAAACAGCGCGGAAACAAAAAAAGTTGAAGATTTCAAAACCTTTGTCCGTTCAATTCTGGAGGCAAAAAATCTTCAGAAACTCTTTATTCAAAGTATGAAAAATGCTAAAAAATCAGACGGTAAAAGGTCTCAGGTCGGGCTGATTACGATTTTAAAAGACCGGGGCGCCAAACTCTCATGGAAACTCGAGCAGAGAACAGATATGACATTGGTAACAACCCTGTCAAGAATCTCTTTGAAAAGAAAGGACCAAGCATGATGATCCGGGGAGAGAATTACAAAGTGACATATCAGGACGGCGTAATCTCCATATCCGGCAAACTTTCACTGATGCTGGAAGATTATGAAGAACTTGAGACACTTTTTGAAAAAGTGATTGAATCTCAACCTTCTGAGATCACATTGGATATCAGAGAGCTTGAATACCTGAACAGTTCGGGAATCAAAACAATATGCGTCAGCCTGATATTGGAAGCCGCCGATATAGAGGGTCTTCAGATGAAAATTCTGTGTTCGGATGTCTATACATGGCAGAAAGAGACCGTTCCCACTTTTAAAGACTTGATGGATGATATAAAAGTCCTGTTCGAGTGATTTTAAAGGTCAGGATGGGATAGAGATGAACATCAGCGGAGAATCCTACAATATCAGATATGAGAATCAGGTAATCGAGATTTCCGGCAAGCTTTCAATCATGCCGGAAGGCTATGAAAACATTGAGGCTTTTTTCAGAAAGATTATTGACACAGAGCCTCCGGAACTGACGCTCGATATCAGAAATCTTGAATATCTGAACAGTTCCGGAATCAAAGCGATGTGTATCGGGCTGATTCTGGAATCTGAGACAAAAGAAAACCTTTGCCTGAATATCCGATGTTCAAAGCGGCACAGATGGCAGAAGGAAACCGTTCCCTCATTTAACGGTCTGATTGACAATCTCAAGATTGTGTTTGAGGAGGAGTGAGGGTTTTCAAGGTGAGGGGTTCGAGGTGAGAGGAAACTCCCTCTGGCCTCTGACCTCTCACCCCTCACCTGATTTTTATGTCCAACGAGAACAAAGAAAAAGATAAAATGAAGCGCCGGATTGCCGGGCTTGAAAAAACCCTCCAAATCGTCACGGGCTATTCCGGCAGGGTCGAAAAAAATCTGAGGCAGTTGTTTGAAGTTGTCAGCGAGACCATGCCGGTTCCCATGATGATTTCCCTAAAGACCGGCGCGATTCTTTTTTCCAACACAAACGCTCAGAAAATTTTCGGCTATTCCGACGAAGACTTTCACAAGATCAACGCTTCTGTTCTCTATGAAAACCCCCAAGACCGCAATATCTTTATAAGAACACTTGAAGATCAGGGCGAAGTCAGAGACTTTGCCGTCAGTATGAAAAAGGCAGACGGAACAATTTTTCCAGCGTCTCTTTTTTCCCGCCAGATCGTGTTTGAAGGACAGAATTGTCTCCTGACCGTCACCCATGATCTCTCCGAACTCAGACAGGAAGAAGAAAAACGGCTGCTGCTGGAAAGGCAGCTCCGTCAGACCCAGAAAATGGAGGCAATCGGGACAATGGCAAGCGGCATCGCTCATGATTTCAACAATATCCTGACGATTATTTTCGGAAGATTGGAACTGACGATGATGATGCTTCCGGAGGATAGCAAAGCCGCAAGATATATCGCCGACGCATTGTCAGCCGCGAATCGGGCAAAAATAATCATCATGCAGATTCTTGCCTTCTGCCGCAAAAAAGAAGAAGAACGCAGACCCTTCCGTATCAGCAGCATTGTTGCCGAAGCCGCGAAGATGATTCAATCCCTGACGCCTTCCAATATTGAAATCAGACTCCGAATTAAATCCAAAGCCTCAATCATCCTGTGCGACCCCACCCAGATTCACCAAATTATGATGAATCTCTGTTTCAATGCAAATCATGCCTTGCGGGACCGGGGCGGCGTGATAGAAATTCTGCTTGAAGAAGTGACAGTCAGTTCTCAGGAAAAAATAATGATCCCGACGCTGAAACCCGGGGCTTACGTCAGACTGACCGTCAGCGACAACGGGCCCGGAATGAATAAAGGCGTTATTGACCGGGTTTTTGATCCTTTCTTTACCACCAAACCTGCCGGAGAGGGGACAGGCATGGGATTGGCGATTGTCCACGGCATTGTTCAGGCGCACGGCGGCGCGGTGAGCCTGGAGAGCGAACCCGGAAAAGGCGCTGCCTTTCACTGCTATTTTCCCATGATCGCG
Source organism: Desulfatirhabdium butyrativorans (assembly GCA_022736535.1). Taxonomy (GTDB): domain Bacteria; phylum Desulfobacterota; class Desulfobacteria; order Desulfobacterales; family JAIFKL01; genus JAIFKL01. The sequence continues at coordinate 7,027 of DZCT01000168.1, forward strand.
GAAGCGGAAACTTCAACTTTTGTCAAGCCTGAAAAAACAATTCCGGGGGGCAGCGAACGCATTCTGTTTGTGGATGATGAAAAAGACATTTCAGATACTTGCAGTCAGATACTGAAGACGCTGGGATACAGTACAACTGCACGGGTCCGCAGTCTCGAAGCCTTTGCATTGTTTAAGGAAAATCCCGGTCACTTTGATCTGGTGATTACAGATGAAACCATGCCGGAAATGTCCGGAAGAGAAATGGCTTCGGAAATGCTGAAAATCCGTCCGGATATTCCGATTATCATCATCACAGGCAGAGAAACAGACGATAAAATTCTTTCCGAAACCGGGATCAGAGCGGTGATCCGAAAACCTTTCGGCCGGCGGGAGATCGGCTCGGCAGTTCGGGATGTTCTGGATAATACACCGGGAAAAAGAAAATGACTGACGCCACCAATATTGACAATACCTCTCTTGAAGAAAAAGCCGCCCGCCTTGAAGAAGAAAACAGAACATTAAGAAAAAAAATAGAGCGTGTCCAGAAGATTATGGATATTACCATCCGGCACGGCGATTTTATTGCCGGAGAACTGGAGGAAAAAGCCGAAGCCTCAGAACGGTTTCGTTTACTCAAGGAGACGCTTGAAGAAAAAACTGCCCGCCTTGAAGAAGAAAATAAGAAGTTAAAAAAAAAGATAGACCGTCTCAAAAAAACGATGGAGATCACCACCCGGCACGGCGACGTTGTTACAGGCGAGCTGGAGGAAAAGGTCGAGGCATCCATCAAGGAGATCGAAGAACACGTCCGTTTGATCAGTGAAACCATACCGGTGCCGCTGATTATCGTCCGAATATCAGACGGAAAGATTCTGTACGTGAATGAGCATACCTGCCGGGTATTCGGATTTTCCGCTGATGAATTTATTGAACGCAATGCTTCGGAATTATATGAAAAACCGGAGGAGCGGAAGACATTTTTAAAAAAGATGTCGGAACAGAGCCGGGTGAGTGATTTTGAAGTGAAGATGAAAAAGCGTGACGGCGCGCTGCTGTGGGCTGCGCTGTTTTCGTAGCCGATGACATTCAGGAAAGAAGCCTGTATTGTTACAGTTATTTATGATCTGACCGAGCGTAAACGGGCTGAGGAGGAAATCCGCAGACTCAACGAAAGACTGAATCTGAAGGAAAATAAATATCTGATCTTCATGCTGGAGGATACGGAATACGGCATCGAACTTCTGAAAGTCAGAGAGATCGTCACGATGATGCCGATGACGCCGGTTCCGAACATGCCGTCTCATATAAAAGGCCTCATCAACCTCAGAGGCAGAGTGATTCCGGTAACAGACCTGCGGCTCAGGCTGGGGCTGAAAGCCGCAGCTTATACGGATCAGACCTGTATCGTCATAACAGAAATGGGCAGAAGCATGTCCGGCATTATTGTGGATGCTGTAACCGGCGTGTGCGGCATTCGGGCAAAAGATATTGAATCCCCGCAGACTTTGGATTTCTTAGCCGCCTCTGATGTTGTTTTCGGAATTGCCAAAGTTGAAAATCATATAAAAATTCTTCTTAAATCAAATGATTGGATTTGACTGTAGGGACATGTCGCTGACGCGCCCTGATGCCCGATAAGAATTTGCCCGGATTTTCTTGTAAATCCTGATGCCGGAGGACACGCCGGCGGCGCGCCTCTGCAATGTTCGATCAGGAAATTTCTTTCTTGAGCATACAGCAGGCAATCTTATAGTTACCAATTCGGGTAGCGGTGCAGAAGAGGTGATGAATTCTGTCGCTGTTCTTCGCTGTCATTCTGAGCCGCAGCCCTGAGCGTAGCGAAGGGGCAGCGAAGAATCTCCTATTATAACAGTTTATTATATAAAAAGAGATTCTTCGCCGCGCTCAGAATGACACCCTGCGATCACCTATTCTACACCACTACCTTTTTTTCTTTTAAATTCATAAAAATATTGTCTGAGGATGCGAAGGCTTGCTGAAATGATGATGCAACTGCTTAATACAATAAGGAGTACGGGGACCCAGATGTGTTCGTGGTAATCAGGATTTTCATACGCGACGGACATGCCTGCAAGGCTGAATAAAAACACAAGGAACATAAAGCTGATCATAAAAATACACACGGTTTCAGAATCATACCAGGGAATAATCACCTTTCTGTACATAGGGCTTGGATCAAGGCGCATCAATTTCTCCTCTGCAAGGTAGGGCAAGACGACGGCGTGTCCCTACGGAATCGGATTCGCTTTTCTTTGCGTTCTCTATTTTGAGCGGCTGCCTGCTCCGGACAGTAAAACGGTTTTATCTGTTTTAACCCGGGCCGTTCTACAGCAACGGAAAGCGAATCGGTATAAGTTTATATCTATGTTCGGAAAAATCAAATTGAAAAATTGATTTTTTTTCAGCGGAAACATTTAAGCAAAATTCATACCAAAAAAAATCAGAAAATCGAAAAAAAATTTTTTTCAGACAAAAGCCTCTCATTTTACCCTCCTGTTTTTCTTTGCAATCGTATCCGTGCCATCCTGTTATGAACACTATATATTGATTTTTATTGTTGACACACAACAATATATTGTGATATTTAAGCATTATCTTTCATGGAGAAAGCATCCCTTTCGGGCGGCGGAAACGCTGTGAAATTTTTGTTGTTTTTTTGAAAAAAAAATTAATTTTGAGGTGACAGCGGTGTTCAGACAGATAAAAAAGCGTGACGGAAATATTGCGGAATTTGATTCATCAAAAATCACAGCAGCGATTTTCAAAGCAGGAAAAGCAAGCGGAGAATTTGGAGAAGCGGAAGCCCGGAAACTGACGGCGACAGTGCTGGCGCGGGCAGAAGGGCAGTGCGCGGCATCTGTTCCTGAAGTCGAGCAGATTCAGGATATTGTGGAAAAAGTGCTGATGGAATCCCCTTTTCATCAGACAGCCAAGGCTTATATTTTATATCGGAACCAGCATCAGCAGATCCGAAATATTGCGATCAAAGCCCATATTGATCTGGTGGATCAGTATCTGAACAAACTTGACTGGAAAATCAATGAAAACAGCAATATGTGTTATTCGCTTCAGGGGCTTAACAATTACATTTCATCGGATGTCACCGCAGAATACTGGCTGAACCGGATTTATCCGCCCGAAATCCGGGACGCGCATGTCAGAGGCGATATACATATTCATGA
>DZCT01000169.1:0-3641 GCA_022736535.1 Desulfatirhabdium butyrativorans
ACAGGCTGAACACAAATCCTGCCAATCCTTTAATCAGGTGAATCAGGGTTCAGACATTGTTAATCCCCTGCCTATCTGGGTTTTTTGTATAACGCATCGTGACCCGTAAGACGCAGGAGCAGAATAGAAGCTGACCAATCCGGATTTCCCGAAGGCAGAAACTTTTCCGGTTCAAAAGACAGTCTGTATCTGCGGTCAATGCGGACAGACCATGCTTTGGGATCATTGACAATCCGCTCGACATGCAGACCGGGATGAAAAGGGCTTTGTTCAAGAAGCGTCAGTGTTTTGGCGATTTTCTTCCGCATAGCCGCATCCGACTGAAACTTTTCAACATCTTCAAGAAATTTCCTGCTCGGTATCAGTTCGGGCATCCCGCATATCCTCAATCAGCCATTCCGGAAGTTCGGCTGTTCCGCTTTTCCGTGCCTCTTCAATCATGCCCAGTCCTTTTTCGTTCAGCCGTACTGCACGGTGAACCGTGACAGGCTGAAGCACAATGAATCCGCCATCTTCCACGGACAGTTCAAGATACGATTCTTTTTCCAGTCCGAATTCTTTACGGACCGAAGCCGGAAGTGTGATACTTCCGTATCTGTCTATGGCAATAAGCATTTACACATCTCCTTTATCTGCAAGGATTGTGCGTAGGGTGGGCAGCTTGCTGCCCACCGCTGCCGCAGAGATGAATCCCTGCTTAGACACAATCCTTGTAGATAACCGCACCGCCCATTGTCGCCCGCCCCCTATCTACAAGGATTATGTGTAATCAAGGATTTCCGGATCGAACATGTAATCCCTGCTTAAACACAATCCTTGCAGATAACCGCACCGCCCATTGTCCGAACCCTGATTTTCAGGATTAAAGGATTTGCATGATTTCTGTCAAACCAATTCAAGATGCCGAATTTCACTGACAAGCTGAACAGGCAAAACAGCAATCATGAAAATCCTTTAATCAGGTGAATCAGGGTTCAGAAATTTTCTCGCCCCCATTGTCTGAACCCTGATTTTCAGGATTAAAGGATTTGCATGATTTCTGTCAAGCCTGTCTGATAAGCTGAACACAAATCCTGCCAATCCTTTAATCAGGTGAATCAGGGTTCAGACATTGTTCTCACACATCACAAGCCCAGCAGCGGCGGGCATTTCCATGCCCGCCCTACATGGCTATTTCCACAACAACACTCTGAACATAGCACTTGATTCCATATAAATACTTTCATTGGCATCATTTGTGCGATTACGATAACCATACAAATCTACAATTGAATTTCCTGTGTTTCCAGAGGGTGTTCTTACATATAACAACCCGTTTTCATCATCAAAATCCAAAACAATACCTGAAATATAAATCCCTTTGTTGTCCGGATAATAACTATTATATTGGGGTAATCCCCATGCAAGCACTTGCCCATTCGCACGCTTATAATATGCTGTAATATGTTTGGGAAGCCCAGTAAATCCGATTTCTTTTTTGTAAGTATTTCCCGGACCGACAAAAATCCAGTCACTATCATAATCAGCAGGCGGCAAGCTTCCCCCGCTGCCGGACTCAAGCGTAGCTACTCTGGCAGAGAGTTCATTAATTTTCTGATAAAGCGCATCAAAGTTGGCATTGACCTGACCTGATGAAGCTGTCGTACCCGGAGAAAAATTGTACGGCTTTGTGAGCGTCTCCTGCGCCATTGAGAAGCTCGCCGAAAGCAGCACAAAAATCAGACAAAAAACAAGCTTAAAATCCTTTTGAAATTTCATCGTAAAACCTCCTTCAAGTTAGATTAAAAAGATAAAACAAATACCTTTAATTCCAAGTCATTTCATCCCATTTTCCGCTGTCCCAAACCAACGTGTTGCCCGAAGGTATTGTGGTGGTCGTGGTACTTGTCGGCGGCGTAACGGTTGTCGTCGTAGTCGGCGGCTTAACCGTTGTGGTTGTCGTGGAACTCGTGCTTGTTGTCGTCGGCTTAACCGTTGTCATGGTGCTGCTTGTCGTCGTCGGGGGAGCCGTATTTTTTATCGTAAAATTTGTCATGCCGAAACGCAAATCATTGGCGTGTTCCGAATAAGCAATCCAGAATGTGCCGTCTCCGTTGGGACCGCCTGTTTCTCCCCAACTGTTTTTGCAAAGCCACGCCTGCTTTCCGTCATCCCATCCGATTAGTAGAACCGCATGTCCGCCGCTGAATGAACCGCCTGACTGTTTATAGACCGTTCCGGGAGAAATTTTATTCCAGAAATTAAAAAAGTCGTTGTAAATATCAAGCCGGAAAGGTGCGGGACCGTCCTGCGTAAGAGAAATTTTGACTTCATTGCTGTAGGCTGCATTCACCGAATAATATTTATCGGTACGATAAGACAGTTGCGGACATGCGCTCATATTGTCGCAGGACACACCCGAACAGTGAATATACGGAGAGCTGGTTTTGCAGCCGCAGGACGTTGTTCCGTAATCCCCGTATTTTGTGCAGGTTTCAAGAAGCGGCCCCCTGTTACTCCAAAATAATGCGGCATTCAGATACCCACCGCAGCATCCGTACTGCTCTGTGTTGCATGAAACCTGCTGCTGTTCGGACAGGTCGTATTCAGGACCTCCGAGCATCAATATCTTTGATTCCATAGCACCCGCAGCCGCAAATGCCCAGCAGCTTCCGCACCTTCCCTGATCGTCTGCGGGTGAGACAGGATGACTCCTTTCATCCTTTGCCCGTGTCACAACGCCTTTATCCCCCCAGTCGAAACTTCCCGGCAACTGTGTGACCATGTCAGGAAAAGTCGCCGACATGCTTATCATAGTGGTTTCATAATCATCCGGTATTCCCATATCTCCGGGATTGTAGGGCAATACGAATATGCCCGAAACCACCTGCAAGGCAAATATCGCATCTGCCAGCGTGATTTGGTTCGCCTCCGTGATGCCGGGCTTCAAACCAGTCGGACTCATCCCCGCACAGACCTGAATCGCCGTGACCGCATCCCGCAGGTCAATCCCGTCCTGATTGTCAACATCGCCCGTTGCCGCCTCCGACACGCCGGCGGCGCACATCACAAAAACCGCCAGCATCAGAGCGCAACAGGCAAACCCGAAACGCCGTTTCTTTTTCATCTGCTCTCCTTTCGTTGTTTTGGTTTATTTTAAACAGACCTTATCGGAAATAAGTGTCTGAATCTCTCGCAAAGGCGCAGAGAACGCAAAGCAAAAAAAATCAGCATCCGAATATTCCGTAGGGGCAACCCCCTGTGGTTGCCCTTTTTGTGATCGGAATTTGCAGGGTAAGCACGGGGGCTTACCCCTACGGAACCTTTGCGAGAACCTTTTTTTATTTCCGATAATGTCCGATGAAAAACAGCCTCGTTCACACCGCCCTTTTAAACTGTATAATATGCAGATTTTCAAATTTTCTTAGAAAAAATTTTAAATTATTTTATAATCAAGTGAATGTCAAGATGATTTTATTAAGAATAACAGATCGGTAAAAAAATAAGGTGCAACAGAAAAAAATTCGCTGACCCGCTCCGGCACGGATTTTCCGGAGTGCTAAAATGAAATTTTAGCATTTTATCATTGCTCCGGAACGGCGGGATATAATATTCCGCTCCTACGGAGCTCGGGGGGCAGACGGGCAATTTTTTTGCTACAA
>DZCT01000169.1:3741-10199 GCA_022736535.1 Desulfatirhabdium butyrativorans
AGATGTCGCTCCTACGGAGCTAAAAATCCCGAACACCGCATTTTTGACCCGTAGATTCTACAAATATGCCGCTCCTACGGAGCTCGGGGGGCAGACGGGCAATTTTTTTGCTACAAAGATGTCGCTCCTACGGAGCTAAAAATCCCGAACACCGCATTTTTGACCCGTAGAACGGGTTTTAAACCCGTTTTACTCTGTGTGTTTCAATCTTTAATTTCTACAAATATGCCGCTCCTACGGAGCTGTCAGCACAACAATCATTCTTTCCGCATCGAGATAAGGAAGCTTGTAGCTGTTCACCGTTGCACTGACGCCGCATTTTTCCGCCGCTTCGATCTCCGATGCGTCTGTTTTGCCTTTCAGTGCAATCATCATGCCCTGTTTTGCCAGCAGCGGCGTTGCCAATGAGACAAACATATCTAACGATGAAAGCGCACGGCATACAATCACGTCAAAAGTATTTGCAAAAGCCGGGTCTTTTGCCAAGTCTTCGGCTCGGATGTGCAGCGATTCTATTCCAATAAAATCAGAATCTTTGCTTTTCAGGGTACGAATAACATGCTTCTGGAAATTTACTTTTTTCCGGGATGCGTCAATGGTCGTTACCGACAAAGAGGGGAGGAGGATTTTCAGCGGGATTCCGGGAAAGCCCGCGCCCGATCCGATGTCAAGCACCTTGGAACCGGGGGGAATGAGCGGCGCGGGGGCAATAGAGTCAAGAAAATGTTTGACAGCAATTTCAAACGGTTCTGTGATGGCTGTCAGATTGGTTTTCCGATTCCACTTCAGCATTTCAGCAGCGTGAACAGCAAACTGCTCGGTTTGGAAATCGGAAACGCGCAGGGCGCAGGAGTCAAAAAGAAGGGCTGCGCCTTCCCGGATAAGATTCTGCCATTCTTGCGAGCCGATTTCCATTGAACGGATATGTGTTGTCATTTTTGAAACAATCCGTAGGGTGGGCATGAAATGCCCACCTTATTTATACCAAATCGCTATCAAAAATTAACAGGTAGGGCGGGCCAGGCTAAGAATAGACGTCCCCGCCGCTGACTACCCTCCCGTGCGGCGGGGACGTAACCCCGCCCTACCGAGTTATATTTTTTTGAAAACGAATTCCTATTACATTCTACCGGCATTCAGGAAGTTTTTCTTCACTTTTGCTGCTTCTGTTCACCGCATTTTCAAAATTCATCAGAATCGTGACATCGTTCCCGCTGTTCATTAAAACGGCGGCATTCGGATACCGCTTCTTGAACACACGGATCATAGAAGAATTTTCCCGCAGAACCGTTGCGGAAAAGGCTTTGTAGTCATTTACTTTCGCAATTTCTTCAAGATGTTCAAGAAGATAGGACGCGATGCCCATGCCCTGAAAATCCTCCCGCACCACAAATGCAACTTCGGCGGTATGCTCATCTTCCATTGCATAAGAACCGATAGCCACAATCTCCTTGTGTCTCCGATTCCTCACCAATCCGATCAGAGACATATTCTTCCGGTAGTCCACGCTTGCCCACTGCTTCTGCACCACTTCATGGGAGAAAAGTTTCATCTTGTAGAAAAAGCGGTAGTAAATGGTCTCTTCTTTCAGCGAATAGAAGAAATTCCGGTAAGCAAATTCGTCTGAAGGAAAAAGGGGGCGAAACTCGACAGATTTCCCGCTTTTCAGCTTCATCGTGCTTTTGTAGCCCTCCACAAAAATCAGGTCGTCCTGAGACGGCGGGAGTTGGTCTCCGAAAATATAATGGCGTTTTTTAGCCGACTCAATCAATTCCTCCCGAAATTTCGGATGAGCAATCTGCGCCAGTTCCATGACCCGCTGATAAATGCTTTTTCCCTGAAGCTCCGCGATGCCGTATTCCGTGACGACAAAATTCACGTCGCCACGCGTGGTTGCCACGCCCGCGCCTTCGCTGAGATGCGGAACAATGCGGGAGACTTTGCCGTTCTGCGCTGTGGAAGGCAGAGCGATAATGGCAAATCCGCCTTTTGACATCGCGCTGCCTCTGAGGAAATCCACCTGATCGCCGATGCCGCTGTAAAAAAGATGCCCCACCGAATCCGTGCATATCTGTCCGGTCAAATCCACTTCCAGCGCGGAACTGATGGAAACCAGATTGTCATTTCTGGCAATAAAAACAGGATCATTCACGTAGTCAGACGAGCGGAAATAAAAAATCGGATTGTCGTCAACATAGCGGTAGAGCTTTTCCGAACCCATGCACAGAGAGGCAACGGCTCTTCCGGGCAGCAGCGTTTTTTTCTTGTTCGTGATGACTTTCTTTTCTATGAGCGGAATAAAGGCATCCGTAATCAGTTGGGTATGCACACCCAAATCTTTTTTATTTTCAAGATATTGCAGCATGGCAGTGGGCAAATGCCCGAATCCGACCTGAATGGTGGCGCCGTCATCCACCAATTGAGAAACATAATGTCCGATTCTCTGAGTGATTTCTTTGTTTTTTTCCGTCGGAAGCGCCTCGACGATTGCTTCTTCATGCAGCACGAAGTAGTCAATCTCGTCTATATGAACTGCCGCATCGCCCCGTGTTTTGGGCATTCTCGGATTGACCTGAGCAATCACGAGCTTTGCGTTATCCATACCGGCGCGGGTAATATCAACCGATACGCCCAGACTGCAATATCCGAATCGGTCCGGCGGACTCACCTGCACCAGCGCGACATCCAGACCGATGCGCCGACTGTAAAAAAGACGGGGAATCTGCGAGAGATAGGTCGGGATATAGTCTATCTTGCCTTCAAACGCGGCTTTCCGCATCGCGCCGCTGATAAAGAAAAGCTTGAGCGAAAAACGTCTTAAAAAGTATTCATCATCAACAAACTGGGCAAATGTTGATGAGAGCATCTGATAAACCATAATATCCTGCAACGCCATATCGCTTACCATTGCTTTGATCAGATGCTGGGGTTCTCCGCAGCCTGTGCCGATAAAGACCCGGCTTCCTCTTTTGATCTTGGAAACCGCATCTTCCGCCCGCAAAATTTTTTCAGGACAAACTTCATACAAATTCATATTTTCTCCATTTTTTCAAACACGAACTTGCAATTACCCTTGCATACGCATCATCGTGATAACTTGTAGGGGCAACCCCCTGTGGTTGCCCTTCTGAAATACCGTAAAGCAGGGGTAAGCACAGGGGCTTACCCCTACGACAAATTTCTTTTCGTCACTTTATTCCTGCCCCTGTAGAACGGGTTTTAAACCCGTTTTACTCTGTTCAATCTTCAATCGAACCGAACACCGTATTTTTGCCGTTTATCTCCTCAATCCTGACCTTCACAAGCCTGTTTTTCAAATCGTCTTTGCCGGTCAGCAGCACAGGAATATAATTGGAGGAAATGCCTTTTAAAAGACCTGTTGACTTGTCTCGTCTGCCTTCGATCAGCACTTCAAGGCTTTTGCCGATAAATTTTCCGTAAAATTCCTGTCTCTTCATCTTTCCGAGTTCCCGCATATCCCGACATCTTGCTGTTATGATATTTGACGGCACTTTGTCAGGATAGTTAAACGCCGGCGTTCCCTTTCTCGGAGAAAAGGGAAAGACATGAAGATAACTGACCGGCAGTTGTTCTATCAACCTGTAAGTATTTCTGAAAGCGGCTTCATTTTCTCCCGGAAACCCGATAAGCGTATCCGCGCCGACAGCCGCGTCAGGAATTTGCTCATGAATTTTTGTCACCAATTCTCTGAAAAATTCAGCAGTGTAGGGTCTGTGCATCTGCTCCAAAATGCGGTCGTCTCCGCTTTGCAGGGGAATATGAAAATGCTTGCAGATAAGGTCTGATATTGCAGCAAGATGGATGATTTCCTCATTGAGTTCATTCGGCTCGACAGAACTCAGGCGCAGCCGTTTCACTGTTTTTGTCTCACAGATACGATGCAAAAGTGCTGTCAGATCCAAAGCTGGTGAAAGATCAAGCCCGTAGCAGCCGAGATGAATGCCGGATAGTACGACTTCACAGAAACCTGCTGCAGCGCATCCTCTGATATGCTCCAGCACGGTTTCCGGGGGCATACTGCGGCTTCTGCCGCGGGTATGCGGAACAATGCAGTAAGTACAAAACGCATTGCAGCCGTCCTGAATTTTCAGAAAAGGGCGGGTGCGGAAAGCCGTATCCGGGATCCGTGACCGAGGATGCGAAATACCGAGCGCGGAAAGCAGGTTTGAATTTTGAATTTCAAATCCCGCTCCTTTATTGAAATCCCGCAAGATGATGTCACTCACGCCCTGTATTTTGCGGATTTCATCGGCTTCGATCTGCGCGTAACAGCCGGCGACAATCACGCGTGCGCCGGGGTTGGCGCGTATGACCTGCCGTATGGCTTGACGCGACTGCATGGAGGCTTTCTGCGTCACGGTACAGGTGTTGACAATACACAAATCCGCGCCCTGCCCGCAACATTCCCAGCCCGCCGCTGTCAATGACTCGGCAAGGAGTTCCGATTCGCATTGGTTTACTTTGCAGCCCAATGTTATCATAATGAATTTGTTCATAAATCATGTTTTTCCAATTCGCGTCATCATCCCTCAATCCATCCCCCGCCGAGAACTTCATCGCCGTCATAAAACACCGCGCCCTGTCCCGGCGTGACGGCTGACTGCGGCGAGTCAAATCTGACAAGGGCTGTCTGCGGCGGTTCTGCGGGAAACAGCGTGCAGGAAACCGCCGTGTGCCGGTATCTCACACGGACAAACACGTTTACCGGCGATGCGGGTTCCTGAGCAATCCAGTTAATGCCGGAAACCCTGCATTCCGAAACGAGCAAATCCTGTTTTAATCCCACAATGAGCCGGTTGTTTTTCCGGTCTGTCCGCACGACATAATACGGCTCTGCGGCAGGGCAGTTAATTCCCCGGCGCTGTCCCACCGTAAAAAGATGAAGCCCTCTGTGTTCTCCCAGAATTTTTCCGTTCACATCTTCAATCGCCCCCGGTTCCGGTTTGATTCCGCATTCCCGAATCAGAAATTCGCCGTAGTCTGTCCCACGGATAAAACAGACATCCTGACTTTCCGCTTTCACGATTGGAACAAGCCCTTTTGACGCCGCAATTTCTCTCACTTGCGATTTTGTCAGCTCTCCCAGCGGAAAGCACGCGGAAGCCAATTGCTCCTGCGAGAGAAAAGCCAGAAAATAGGACTGGTCTTTTTTAGCGTCAACACCCTTCAGGAGACGCCATCTGGTGATGTGGCTGTCCTCTTCCGGCGGGCATTTTTTTTTATAAGATGACATGCCCACCCTACACCTGTCCTGTTGTAGAGACGCACTGCCGTGCGTCTCTACCAACCGTCCCGCATTTGGAATGACGCGGGCATAATGACCCGTGGCAAGCCGGGACGCGCCGAAATCCCTGCGGGCAATATCCAGCAGCGTTCCGAATTTTATGCACGGATTGCAGACCAGACAGGGATTCGGCGTCTGTCCGTTCAGATAGGTGCGGATAAAATAATCCGCCACTTTTGACTTAAATTCCGAGCGGCAATCCGCCACTTCTGTTTTTATGCCGAGCTGATTTCCTATCTCTCTGATTTGCGCTCGGATTTCAGCGAAACTTTCACGCTCGTATCCTGTGGTGAAATGGACGCCGATCAGATCATGTCCCGATTCTTTCAGGAGACAGGCTGCGACAAGCGAATCAATTCCGCCGCTGATGGCAATGGCTGTTCGGGGTGCGGGGTGCGGGGTGCGGGGTGCGGGGTGCCTCTGACCCCGAACCCCTGACCTCTGACCCCGCTTAAAAAAACACATAATTTGTCGGGCGGACTTTCATGGCTCTGGTGGGACAGGCAGGCACGCACAGTTCGCAGACGCTGCATTTTTTCTGATCGAAAATAACGGTCATTTCAGGTCGTCGAATACAAAGTGCGCCGGTCGGGCAGACCGCCGTACACGCGCCGCAATGCACACATTTTTTTTCGTCCCGCTTGACCTCCTGCTCTGCATTCTGAACTTTTACCCCGTGATCTTTGAGGTATTTGACACCCTGTCTGAAATTTTTCCTGTCTCCGGAAAGTTCAAGCACCAGAACCCCTTCTTTTCGGGGAAAAACGGTTGCGTTGAGTATGTTGAAGGTCAGATCATAATCTTTTACCAAAGCGCAGACCAGGGGTTTATGCACGATCTCTTTGGAAAAACGAAGAATAAGTATTTTGGAATACACAATATCGCCTCTGCAATGAACTGTTAGTCTGATCATCCGCCTGCTGTTTCAGCCACGAATGAACACGAATTTTTACGAATCAATAAACACGAATTTTTTCTCCGCCTCTCTTTCCCACGCGGAGCGTCAATGCCGTCAAGTTAAGCGGGGTCTAATTTTAGCCCGGCCCCCTTGAGGGGGGCAGGGGGGTGTTTCCGGCGGGGTGAGGGTTTCGGGGTTTTACCCTCTGGACATCTGACCCCGAACCCCCTCGCAGACACCCCCCTGCCCCCCTCA
>DZCT01000629.1 GCA_022736535.1 Desulfatirhabdium butyrativorans
TGTCACCCTGAGCCGCACTTTCCTGTCACCCTGAGCGCAGCGAAGGGTCCCAGTCTCGGAACATGAGATTCTTCACTTCGTTCAGAATGACAGAGTACCGGTGTCACCCTGAGCCGCACTTTCCTGTCACCCTGAGCGCAGCGAAGGGTCCCAGTCTCGGAACATGAGATTCTTCACTTCGTTCAGAATGACAGAGTACCGGTGTCACCCTGAGCCGCACTTTCCTGTCACCCTGAGCGGAGCGAAGGGTCTCAAGATTCTTCACTTCGTTCAGAATGACAATAGGGGATGCCCCTTCGCTCCGCTCAGGGCTTCGGCTCAGAATGACACATCCGAACCGCTACCCCTAAATACCCCTCACCTCTGACCCCCTGTAAAAAAAACCTGATTTCTGATTCTCATGCGGATAAAACTCACATATAAAGTATTTTCAGCATTTTTAATCACTTCGCTGATGAGCGTGATTCTGATGATTGTGATTAGATGCGGACCGTCTGATGCAGCTTTTTTCAAATCTGTTGGAAAATACATTGCGTTATACAGATTCTCCGGGTAAATTGAAAATCTTTCATCGCTGTGAACCGCTTATGCTGCTGCTGATGTTTGAGGATTCGGGTCCGGGCGTGCCGGAAGCATCGCTGGAACGCATATTTGACCGGCTGTACCGGGTGGATCCGTCAAGAAGCCGCGCCAAGGGGGGCAGCGGTCTGGGGCTGGCAATCTGTAAAAATATTGCGGAAACCCACGGCGGAACGATTCGGGCGGCAAACACGCCCTCCGGCGGTCTGCGAATTGAAATCATGCTTCCGCTGACGCCGTAAAATGCAGGGGTAATCCCCCCTGCTTACCCTGCGTCGGGCAACCACCAATGCCATTAAGTTAAGGAGCGATCCGGAGTGCTGAAATGAAATTTTAGCAGGTATTAAGTGCTAAAATTCGCTCCGCTCCGCTTTTATAAGATGACGCACTCCGGAAGGCTTAACTTAATGGCATTGCGGGCAACCACAGGGGGTTGCCCATACTCAATCCCCCCTGCCCCCCTTTAAAAAAGGGGGATAAAAGGGTGCAGGAATAATCTTATGGAAAAACGGCATATTCTCATTGTTGAAGATGAAATCAAAATTGCCCGGGTACTTCAGGATTATCTGAAAAATGCAGGCTATACCGTATCTCTTTTGGAACGCGGGGATGATGTCATTCCGTATATCCGAAAGCAGCCGCCGGATATGATGCTTTTGGACATCATGCTCCCGGGTATGGACGGTATGGAAATATGCAGGGAACTCAGAAAATTTTCAAATATCCCTGTCATTATGCTTACTGCCAAAGCGGAAGAGATTGACCGGCTTCTCGGACTGGGACTCGGCGCGGATGATTATATCTGCAAGCCTTTCAGTCCCAGAGAAGTGATTGCCCGGGTAAAAGCCGTGCTGAGACGCTCTTATCCGGAATCTGAGGAGAAAAAAATTGTTGCGGGTCCGATCTCATTGGATGAAAACACCCGGCTGGTGACAGTCAACGATGCGGAACTGAAGCTCACGCCCAGCGAATTCGGGTTTCTCAGGATTCTGATGACAAATCCGAACCGGGTTTTCACCCGAAATGAACTGTTGGACAAGGTACAGGGATATAATTTTGACGGATATGACCGCACCATTGACACGCACATCAAAAATCTGCGGAAAAAAATTTCGGAAAGACTGCCGGATCAGGACATCATCATCACCGTTTACGGCGCAGGCTACAAGTTTAATATTTAATTGAGAGGGCGGGGAGTTTTTCCCGAACTGTCATTCTGATCCCTGAACTGTCATTCTGATTCCTGAACTGTCATTCTGATTCCTGAACTGTCATTCTGAGCGGAGCGAAGAATCTCTGTCTGACACTGAGACCCTTCGCTGCGCTCAGGGTGACATTGCACAGTGTCATTCTGAGCGGAGCGAAGAATCTCTTTTTATAACCGCAGAGACGCAAAATCTTGCGTCTTTACAGTGTATTATAAAAAATGAGATTCTTCGCTGCGCTCAGAATGACATATTTTATCAGCATATTATAAAAAACTCCCCGATCCCTTATTTAATTTTAAGTTCGATTCATCAAAAGATTGACATTCGGTATCAATTCGGGCAAATTGTTTGGAATTGAGAATTGGGAAATACCACTGTCATTCCGAGCGAAGCGAGGAATCT
>DZCT01000170.1:0-1169 GCA_022736535.1 Desulfatirhabdium butyrativorans
TTACCCTGCCCTCGGGGAACTGTCATTCCGAACGCAGTGAGGAATCTTAAAGCCGATCTTATAAGATTCGGCTCCCTTCGGTCGAAATGACATATCCGGCACAGAGGGCAACCACAGGGGGTTGCCCCTACCGAAACCGACAGAAAAGGAGAAAAACCATGCAAACTTCAAACGTATTCACTTTGAAAAGATTGTGTTTTATTGTCCTGATGTCATCATTCCTGCTGTCCGGCGCGGCGGTTCTTGCCGTAGCAGAAGAACTTAAAATTGACACCGTTCAAATGCCGCCCTTCGGTTTTCGTATTGAAAACGGAAAAGAGACAGGACTGCTATACGAGATCAGCAACCTGATTGCCGAAAAAGCAGGTTTTTCCTATAAAAACCGAATTGTTCCCCTTGCCCGCCTGCTGAAAGAACTTGAACATGGATCAGCCGATTTCGGCATATTTTTATACAGTGAAAAAAATAATCGCATTGTCATTCCGGTTTTCCCCCTTTTTCCGCTTAAAAATGTTGTCATCAGCGTAAAAGGCGTGAAATTTGAATCCCTTGAAAGTCTCCACGGGAAATCGGTGGCAAAAGTGCGTGAAGCTGTATATGATGAAGCTTTCGAGGCAGACGCTTTGATAAAAAAGTATGAAGTCAACAACTATGAAGACGGGATCAGAATGCTGTTGAACCATCGGGTGGACGGGATGACGGGACCGGAAATGGGCTTATTTTTCACAGCAAAACAGTCAGGTTATTCGCTGGCAGAATTTGACGAACCGCTGGTTCTCAACACAAAAGATGCGTGGCTGCAATTTTCAAAAAAAACTGCCGATGAGAAAAAGCTCAATGCCGTAAAATCAGCATCCGAACAGCTTTTGCAGGACGGCACGATTCAAAAGTATATAGAAAAATATGTCGGGAAGTGATGATCGGAAATAAAAGGTTTCTCGCAAAGCTCGCTAAGAGCGCAAAGAGGGGTGGTGCTTTGTCAAGTTTGATTTTATGAGTTGAAAATTCAAAAAACGACTTGCAAAGTCGTTTTACTGTAGAACGATTTTTCAAATCGTTCCGCTCACAATTTCAATTTTGACAAAGCAGTAGAGCGATTTTGTAAATCGCTTTTTTTACAAAAAATCTGCGGTCTTTGCGAGAAACTTTTTTGTCTCTCGCAAAGCTCG
>DZCT01000170.1:1269-10183 GCA_022736535.1 Desulfatirhabdium butyrativorans
CAGATGTAAATCGCTTTCTTTACAAAAAATCTGCGGTCTTTGCGAGAAACTTTTTTGTCTCTCGCAAAGCTCGCTAAGAGCGCAAAGAGGTGTAGAGCGCCCCGGCTGAAAACAGATGTAAATCGCTTTCTTTACAAAAAATCTGCGGTCTTTGCGAGAAACTTTTTATTTCCGATAATACCTAAAGAATTGAAAGGTGATGATTGTATGTCGCAGAAAGCACAAAAAGAAAAGGAAAAAATGGATCAGATCATTGCCGAGGCTCGGCGGAATCGGCAACTTCAGGAAAATACCTATCGGGAGAAAGCGCTCAAGCTGTTTCCCTGGGTATGCGGTCGTTGCGGGCGTGAATTTGAAGGAAAAAAACTTCGGGAACTCACGGTTCATCACAGGGACCACAACCATGACAACAACCCGCCCGACGGCAGCAACTGGGAACTGCTGTGCATCTATTGCCACGACAATGAGCATTCAAGATATTTGGATGCGGAATGGCACGACGGGATCAGCCCGGGCGACGGTCAGGAAACGCCGTCTTCTTCGATAAATACGCCTTTTGCGGGTCTTGCGGAGTTGCTCAAGGGCAGCAAAAAAAGTGAGTAAAGGTAAAAGGTCGCAGACCGCTTGAAGCAGACGAACTGAAAAATTTTGAAGAATTTGTCAGGAGCAAAGCTTACGATATTGTCCAAAAATGGATAGATTACTTCGTGCTTCATAAGAAAATAGACTTTGAAAGAATTACACGAAAGATAAGATAGTTATGTATAATAACAAACTTGCTGATGATGCAGTCATTGATATAATTGAGGCTGCATATATTCCGCCTTATAAAATACATCTGCGGTTCAGCGACGGAGCTGAACAAAGAATTGATTTTGAGCTGTTTTTAAAAAAATCTGCTCATCCTGAGATCAGAAAATATCTGAATACAGATTTATTCAAAGCCGTTTTCATCGCTCATGGTCGTTTAGACTGGAATGATTATAGTCATAAAAAATCTGTCAGAATATTCAGATGATACCTGATTTATGACATATTATGTTTTTCTGACATATTCTGAAATTTTCTTTAAACATTTTTAATGAAAGGAGGTGATGTTATTGGAACAGCTTACGCCGGATTTATTCTGTGAGCCTGATACTGCGGGTGAAACTGAAGAACCGGAATCTGAAACTTTGAGTTTTCTGAGAGTTGAGAGACATATCGTTGTCAAATCCCGGGTGATTGATGATTTGTGCTTCAGATCAAAGAATCTCTACAACCGTGCAAACTATGAGATAAGACAGAAGTTTATAGGGACATCGAAGGAAGCTGCCGCTGGTGAAAGAGAACATGCGGAATGGCTCAGGTACAGTGAGATTGACAGAATCGCCAAATCCTGGAACTGGAGCGAATACAGGGAGTTGCCAGCCGCCACTTCACAGCAGATTCTGATGATTTTGGACAGAAACTGGAAATCGTTTTTCAATGCTGTCAGAGCATGGGCCGCGGATAAAGACAGCTTCACCGGCAGACCGAAACTGCCCGGGTACAAGCATAAAACCAGAGGAAGGAATATCGTTGTTTTCACAGGGCAGCAGGTGAAACTGAAAGACGGATATATCCGTTTTCCCGGGAAATCAGGGCTTGCCCCTCTGAAAACGGCGGTGACATGCGGTCTGCGGCAGGTCAGAATAATCCCTTCGTATTCGTGTTATGTGATTGAGGTTGTTTACAGCAGGAAGACAGCCGCTCACAGCAGTCTGGACAGTTCTCTTTATCTCGGAATTGATTTGGGACTGAACAATCTTGCGGCGCTGACATCAAATCAGTCCGGTCTGAGACCTTTGCTGATTAACGGGTGCCCGCTGAAGTCTCTGAATCAGTTCTTCAATAAGAGAAAAGCCGAACTTATGTCATTCACCGGCGGCACAGGAACTTCAAAGAGGATTGAAAAACTGACTCTGAAAAGAAACTGCAAAGCGGAGGACTATCTCCATAAGACATCACGGCTTATCGCGGATTATGCGGTCATGCACAGAATCGGAAACATCGTTGTCGGTCAGAATAAGGACTGGAAAAGGGAGATAAACATCGGAAGGAAAAACAACCAGAGTTTCGTGTCAGTCTCATTTGGAAAGCTTGTTGAACAGATTCAGTACAAGGCTGAGGAAATCGGAATAAAGGTCATTCTGACTGAGGAAAGCTATACGTCAAAATGCTCATTCTTTGACAGCGAGGAGATCGGAAAACATGATGAATACAAAGGTCGGAGAGTCAGAAGAGGACTGTTTGAAACCCTTTCCGGCAGGCTTGTCAGCGCCGATGTCAACGGCTCTGCAAACATCATCAGAAAAGTATTCCCGGACGCATTCGCCGACGGGACAGAGGGCGTGGGGTTACGTCCGGTGAGGGTTACGCCTTCATAAACATTCTGTATCATAATTCAGAACATTCTGTATATTCTGATATAAAATGATAACCTGACCTGTGCTTTCCTATTCAGGATTTATATGAAGGAACAATAATAAAAACAGAAACTAATCCCACGTGAGTTCGACATAAGCAGCCGGTTTCCCCCTTTTGTAAAGGGGGATTAAGGGGGATTTTCAGATGGTTACAGAAAAATCCCCCCTGCCCCCCTTTAAAAAAGGGGGGGGGAAAAACATCCTGATTTGATTCATTAATTTTTTATATCAAACTCACGTTAATCCCTCATTTCAGCCGACAGTCGCTCTTTCCGCTTCGCTTCAGAGATAGAACCCGCAAATATGTCCGGCGTGAGTCCTGTTTTATAAGAACAGTACAGTTGTTTTCATCTCTCAGTTTTTCAGGCGTGAAATGACTTCCCATGAGAAATTCGGCATACAGGGCAGAAGCGCATTGTTCGTGAATACCGGATCCACTTCCAGATCGTAGCGGGAACAGGCGACTGCCTGAGACCACATTTTTGTGTGCGGAATCGGCGTGTAATATGCCGGCACCGGCGTAATGCCGCTGTCTCTCACGACTCGGATGGAATCTTCTACGGCATTGACCGTTTGCCCGGGAAGCCCGGCAAGCAGATATGCCCCGACCTGATCTTTCGTGAAACCCGCGGCTTTCAAATAGGCAACTCCCTGTTTAAATTCTGCTTCTGTCACTTTTCTGTCTAATTCGCTTCTGTTTTCAAAAGCCGTTGTCTCCAAGCCTAACCGCAGGGTTCTGAAATTTGCCTTCATCATCAGCCGGGCAAGTTTTTCTGAAATATTGCGGATATGAATGGCGTTGGGCGTGTGAAAACGCAGGTCGGCATTAAAGGAGATGATTTTCTCAAGCAGAGGGAGGGCGTGATGTTCCGCATCAGCGAGAAGCGCATCATCGTAAAAAACAAAATCTCTCACGCCAAAAATTTTATGCCAATAGAATATCTCATCTGCAACCGCATCGGGATGCCGGCGCATCAGCTTGGGATTCAGGAAATGCGAGGCGCAGTACGCGCAGGAAAAAGGGCAGCCGATGGAAGTCATTATGGGAATGTAGGAAATGACTCGCTGCAAGTGATATGCGGGATAGGGATAGGTGTTGAGATCATGCGGGTCAAATTCGGGACGAATCGAGCAATCATCCCGCATCATCTCAATGAGATATTTTTCTCCGCCGCCGGTGATGACTTTATCCGCCCCCGAGTATTTCAGCGCATGGTCATAGCAGAGCGCGGCATAGATACCGCCCAGCACAAGGGGCGTATTCGGAAATATTTCCTTTATAACTCGGATGGTTGCCTGCACGCCCGGATACCAGTATGTCATAAAAGAAGTCACAAGCACCAGATCGGGCTTGGGTATGCTCAGAAGGTCGGCGCGAAACCATGCTTCCCTGATGCCGTATCTGCAATAATTTCTTGGAATATCTTTCAATCCTTCGGGTTTTGCCATGCGGGTTTTCAGGTAGGGACCTCTGCCGTATCTGAGACAAGGATCGCTTTTCAGCGCGTTGGGATGAAAGCGGTCGAGACAGTCTATGTAGTGAACAGAAAAGCCGTGCTGTCTCAGAATCGAGGCAAGCAGCAGCAATCCTGCCGGCTTTGCCCAGAAGTCATAAGCCGCAAAGTCGTGTATCCAGGGGTTTACAAGAAGGATGTTTTTCATTTTTTTATTGAGAAGTTAGAAATATTTCCGTTCTCTGTCATTCCGAACGCAGTGAGGAATCTTTAAGCCGATCTTATAAAATTGGCTCGCTTCGCTCGAAATGACAATGCGCTTTGTTTATTTCTCTTTTCTCACTTCTCATTTCCGAAAAATACTGCATGGATGTCTTTTTCAGTTCCTTACGGCTGAACAAGACTTTATATGTATTTACAGATGTTTCGTGTGAAATTTTACGGGCGATTTCCCGGCAGGATGCCTCATCTTTGGCGTGAATCATCGTGTAGAGATTGTAATGCCATTCTGTTGTGGGATTTCGCCTGTAACAATGCGAAACCTCACGGAAAGAAGCTACTTTTTCGCCCACCGCCTCAATCCGGGATTCCTCAACTTTCCATGCCACCATTGCGTTTGCCTCAAAGCCGGATTTCTGGTGATACAGCGTCGCGCCGAATCGCCGGATAATGCCTCGCTGGGTGAGGTCTTTCAATGTCTCAAGAAGGGCTTCTTCCGTGACGCCGATGCGCTCGGCAATCTCAAGAAAGGGACGCTCCGTCACCGGCATGTCGCCCTGCACAGAGGTAATAATCTTTTTTTCAAGTTCTGTCAGTTCTGTCATATCAGTAAGTTATATGCGGGTTAAAATGGAACACGAAAGCACGAAACGAAAATATGAAAAAATTTTTCGTGTATTTCGTGGTTAATATTTGAAAATTTGCCTAACTCTAAAAATCATCATGTAAGGAGTCATCAAAGTCTGTATGAATCCGAATTTTATCTTTATATTCACCTACCGTTCTTTTTTTGATGAACTGTTTTTGCTGCGGTCTGCATAAAAAAAGCACAAAGTCATAAACCTGTTTCTGAAGTTCCGGCGGCAATATTTCAATTTTACTTAGTAATTGCTGGATGTCCATGTTCATTCTCCTAAAATCATCTATGCTTAACACGAAAGCACGAAACGAAAATGTGAAAAAAATTTTCGTGTATTTCGTTCCTTTCGTGTCATTCGTGGTTAAAGCTTTTCAGGAAACAACCGTTTTATGTCCGCTTCCGTTGCCTTGCAGATGCCTCTTTCCGTGATAAAACCTGTCACGAGCCTTGCGGGCGTCACGTCAAAGGCGTAATTCGCAGCCGGACTGCTTTCCGGCGAAACAAGTATTTGTGCAACCTGCAACTTGCCCCCTGCCCCCTGCAACCTGCTCCCTGCAACCTGCCCCTGAACATACCGAACTTCATCAGGATTCCGCTCTTCTATGGGAATTTCTCTCAAGCCGTCTCTCAGCGTCCAGTCAAATGTCGAGGAGGGCAGCGCTACATAAAAGGGAACACCGTTGTCTTTCGCGGCAAGGGCTTTAAGATATGTGCCGATTTTGTTCGCCACATCGCCGGTGCAAGTAGTTCTATCTGTTCCCACGATGACCATATCCACCATGCCGTGCTGCATGAGATGCCCGCCCGCGTTGTCCGTGATGACCGTGTGCCGGATGCCGTATTTGCCCAATTCCCACGCGGTGAGCCGTGCGCCCTGATTCAGCGGTCTGGTCTCATCCACCCACACATGAATGTCTATACCGTCGTCGTAAGCCGCATACATGGGCGCGGTGGCGGTTCCGTATTCAACGCACGCGAGCCATCCCGCGTTGCAGTGCGTCAGGATATTGACGGTATTTCCCTGCTTTCTGCGGCTGATTTCCCGAACAATTTCAAGACCGTATTCGCCGATTTTCCTGCAATTTTCTACTTCAAATTCCGCAATGTTATCCGCTTCTTTGAGCGCGGTCTCGATTTTTTCCACCCGACTTTTTTGCTTCATGACTTCAGCCAAAACCCTGTCAACCGCCCATGCGAGATTGACGGCTGTGGGTCTTGCGGCTTTCAGCTTTTCGCACTCCCGCAT
Source organism: Desulfatirhabdium butyrativorans (assembly GCA_022736535.1). Taxonomy (GTDB): domain Bacteria; phylum Desulfobacterota; class Desulfobacteria; order Desulfobacterales; family JAIFKL01; genus JAIFKL01. Next base: position 7,276 of record DZCT01000170.1, read on the forward strand.
GAGATATTCGTCTGTCTCAGCGTGAAGCGCTGCGAGATAAACGCCGTAAGCGGCTGTGACGCCGATCAGCGGCGCGCCTCTCACGTACATCTCTTTTATGATTGTGACGACATCATCCGGCGTTTTCATATCCACAATGACAAATTCATGGGGCAGAAGCCGCTGGTCTATCACTTTGACGGTTTCCGAATCCCGGTCAAACCATATCGGACGAAGTTTTTTGGATGCTGATTTCATTTTTTTGCCTATGTCGGATGTAAAACGGGTTTGAAACCCGTTCTACATGCTATATTTTACAGTAAAACGGGTTTGAAACCCGTTCTACGTTCCCACGCAGAGCGTGGGAACGAGATCAATTGTTGATTTTCGCCGCACCGCCAGCAGCGTTATATCATCGGACTGCTCCGCGCCGGCGGTATGTTCCCGCAAGTCGGATTCGATGCGGGCGATCAAATCTCTTGCTGACAAAGCAAATCTGCCTGATAACATTCGGTCACTTTTGCGCTTCTTGTCTGAATCCGCAAAAATTTCGTTTCCGCACTCCGGAGCCGTATCTGACAGCAGCTTGAAAAGTCTTTCTTTTGTATAAAGTTTTCCTTCTGAATCAAAAGCTTCTGTGATGCCGTCCGTAAAAACCGTCAGCGTGTCGCCCGGTTCGAGAATTGCCTTGCCGGTTTCAAACACCATGTCCGGCAGCATTCCCACCGCGGGACCCGTGGGCGTCAGCCGCGCCTTCATGCCGTTTTTTCCCACGATCACCGGCGGTTCGTGTCCGCCGTTGATGTAGATGAGCGTTCCGTCTGACGGCAGAATCAGTCCGAAAAAAATCGTGGCAAACATATTAGATTTGCCGTGATGACGGGCAATGTAGTCATTTGTCAGCGTCATGATGGTTTTCAGCGCATCTTCGTCGGCGGCGATGTCGGCGCTGATCCGGTTTCCGTCATAGTGATACAAATCGCTGTGCAAATCCGTAAACGCCCGAATCAGACTCCGAAACAGTCCCATGAACAAGGCTGCGCCCACGCCTTTGCCGCAGACATCCGCAACGACAATTCCTATGCCTTCACCGCCGGGGAGTAAAAACGCATCGTAAAAATCACCGGCAACCTGACGGGCAGGATGAAAGCAGACTTCAATCTCCCAGCCCGGTATCTCCGGCAGCGCATCGGGAAGAAAACTTGCCTGAATTTCTCTTGCAATATCCAATTCCCGCTCCAGACTTTTGAGATAAAGATGTTCTTTGTCTCTCAGGCGTTTCTTTTCCATGACCGCGCCGATTCTGGCGGACAGAAGCACCGCGTCAAACGGTCTGGACAGATAATCTTCCGCGCCCGTTTCAATGCAGCGCGCCACGCCCGCCATCTCGTCTAAAGCCGAAATCATAATGACCGGAATATACTGCCATGTCTCATGGCTTTTCATGCGCTTCAATGTCTCATACCCGTCCATTTCCGGCATCATGATGTCGAGAAGAACGACATCAAACCTGTCCTGTTCAAGCATTGCCAATGCCTCGCGTCCGTTTTCCGCAAGGCTTACACGATGTCCCTGCCGCATCAGATGCCGGGAGAGCAGATCACGGTTCATCTCATTATCGTCAACCACCAGCAGATTGCCGGAATCCGCAGCCGCGGGCTGTTCCTTTTTTTTCGGAGTGCGGAATGCCTTTATCTCTGCAATTCCGCTGTCAGCCTCAGATAAGTTCTCGGTATTTCTGATAAGCGTCAGAAAATTCCGGCTCGCATCGTAAATCTTTTTAAGATCGGAAATACTGTCCTGAATCAGCGGGTCGTTCTGGTCCGGCGCTTCGGCTTTCTTGAGCAATACTTCGGTGAGACTGAGCATGGCATTTGAAGGGGTTCGCAGTTCGTGGCGCAGATTCGCGCCGAAGGTCTCCAGACCGATTCTGACCTGCTCGGATTCCAATTTTTCAGGATCAAGAATGCTGTTGACTAATTCGAGCGATTTTTTGCCTGCCGAGTGAATATTTCTCAGATCAGAGACAAAAGTTTCCTCTGTCACGTCTTCGGCGTCTTCTATGAGCATTTCGCTGTAGCCGATAATGGCATTCAAAGGCGTCCGCAGTTCATGACGCAGATTGGCAAGAACCGCACGATGTGAGTGATGGTTCGTTTCAGGTTTCATGGGGGGTTTTATATGAGGTGCGAGGTCAGAGGTAAGAGGTAAGGGGTATGATGTCGCCTCTGACCTCGAACCTCTGACCTCTCACCCCTCTTTCACTTCATCAGGGCTTCCATTTTCGCAAGCAATCGCTTCAAATCAATGGGTTTGGTGTCGTAGTCGTCGCAGCCGGCGGACATTGCTTTGTCGCGGTCTCCTGCCATCGCGTGGGCTGTGAGCGCAATGATCGGGACAGACTGCATTGCCGGATCGTTTTTCAGTTGACGCGTGGCTTCCCAGCCGTCCAGCACCGGCAGGCTCATGTCCATCAGAATCAGTGCGGGCTTTTCCGAACGCGCCATTGCCACTCCCTGTGCGCCGTCCACAGCCATAACAACTTGATAACCTTTGCGTTCCAGTCGCCGGGATAACATATCCCGATTCATTTCATTGTCTTCAACCAAGAGTATTTTCGCCATCGGTATTTCCTTATTTCTCGCAAAGGACGCAGAGAGCGCAAAGAAAAAAAGAAATGATAAAAACTTTCTGCCCTTTGCGAGAAATATTAAAATAAAAGGTTCTCGCAAAGTACGCAGAGAGCGCAGAGAGCGCAAAGAAAAAAAGAAATGATAAAAACTTTGTGCCCTTTGCGAGAAATATTAAAATAAAAGGTTCTCGCAAAGTACGCAGAGAGCGCAAAGATTAAAGAAGTCTGTTATTGCGAAGCCGTTACCGCTTTTCTCTTTATTCCTTTGTTTCTCTTTGCGTTCTTTGCGCCCTTTGC
>DZCT01000171.1 GCA_022736535.1 Desulfatirhabdium butyrativorans
CAGGGGTAAGCCGGTTCGGGTTCCTCTTTCTGCTCAGGAGCGGGGGAAAGTTTTTGAACTGCTTCCCATGTCTTCTGAGTTGTCTCATCAATCCGGTCGGTTTTTTCATCAATGCGATACATATATTCAAGCGCAGGTCTGATAAAAATTTCAAACTGATTCTGAAAAGCGTCCAAATTGAACTTGATGTCCGCTATCAGTTCGCTTTGAAAAATCGCCTCGACTTCTTTTCGTGTTTTCAGCGTATTGGCAAAACACATACACACAGAATCAAACCAGTTTATACAAGTTCCTTTTTCCTCCCATCCGTTCTGAATCATTGCGACAAATTCATCCGGCAGCGGGTTTTGCCATTCATAAACCTGAGAAATGATTCGCTGTGTCAGTTCCGCTTTTAATGCTTCAATCTGCTCACGGGCAGTTTCAGGCTGAAGCAGCAGCAGTTCAAGACGTTCCTGTGCGGCATTATCCGGCGGAACATATTCGGCTTGAGACGCCTGTTCAATCGCTTTGTACAAAGCCTGACGCACCGCCTCCAATTGCGCCGTTTTTCCCGCAGGACGGTAAAGGGCTTCGTCTTTTCGGAGCAGTTGTTCCGAAACGCCCAGCATCTTCATACAGCGTTTGCAGACAAAGAGCGTTGCTTCAAAATATGCCTGAAGAACGGCTTTCTGCAAATCGTGGTTGACGGGTTTGCCGCCTTTTTCGAGACGCTGCGTGAAATTTCTCCAGATTTCGGGGACTTTTTTCTCGCTGACGCTGGCGAGCAGGCTGCCGCACATGCCTGTTATCAATGTGTAAAGCAATTCTCCCATTGTGATTTCTCCTACAAATATTTCGCCCCTACGGGGCTTGAAAAATGTGTGTGTCTGTTGCGGCTATCTACAAGGATTGTGTATAAGCAGGGATTTCCCGCACGACCGGGAAAGCTGTAATCCTTGCTTATAAACAATCCCTGTGTCCGCCCGCTCTATTTCACATCCGCCTTGCCCGCGGCTTCGGCAATGAGCCTTTCGCCGAGTTCCTTGTCCTCCTGCGGCGCAAGCAGCATCCCCTCGATTGCCGGTATCAAATCCGAGACAATCAGGCGTTCTCCCGGCGTCAATCCCTCTTTGATGACGTAAAAATTCGTCTGCGAAAAATCTGTCGCCACCTTTTTCCGCTTGAGACGGTTTTCCGCATCCGCCACATACACATCATCTTCATGCAGCGCAGACCTCGGAATCACCACCGCCTGCAAAACGGGCTTCCCGCTCAGTTCCACCTCGCAGAACATATTCCGCACTAACGGCGGACGTTTGCCGACCACAATCTGTTTGTAAGGCTCATCCACCGAGACAATGACGCCCAGCGTGCGGGTCTGGGGATCAATGGTGGCGTCAAGCCGGGAAAGCTGTGCTTCCCATTCCACAGAAAAATCGCCGGATTTCAGCCTTACCGTAGCTGTGATGCCGATGCTTTCCCGCAGCTTTTCCATGTCAACATCTTCAAAACACAGCGTTTCACTCACAGAGCGCATCAGATTCCGCATTTTGTGCATGGGAACCTGCGCGGCGATTTCCGCTGTTTTCGTGCCGTCAGCCGTTGCCAGCACCTGACCTTTCTGAACAAACTGTCTCATTTCAATTTTCACGTCTGTGATGCGGCAGTCAAAAGGGGCTTTCAGCGCGGTGTATTCAAGGTCAAGTTTGGCGTCCTCAAGCTTGACTTCGTTGACCGCCAGATTTGCCTTGAGCGATTTGCGGTTTGCGGGAATCAGATTCAGGCTGTTTTTCAGATTCTGCACTTTGGTGACCTGGGCATAATAAGCCGCTTTCTGCTGGTCATACTGGGATGCGGAAATCGTATTTTTATCAAAAAGCTGTTTCCGGCGCTCCAATTCGTTTCTGCTCAGAGCAAGCGATTTTTCTTCAATTTCAAGCGAAGTTCTGAAATTTTCCTCTTGGGAATCCAGTTCCGCAAGCTGCGCCTTGATGCTCTGAATACCGGCTTCGGTCTGCGCGGCTGCCAACTGATATTTTGCGGGATCAATGCGGAGTAGCACCGTATCTTTTTTGCATATTGATCCTTTTTTAAATAAAGGACTGATCTCTGTTATTTTGCCGCTGACCTCGGCGACCGCCTGCCATGCCTGTTCCGGGATCACATAACCGTAACCCAAAGCCCGGGGAATCACATCTGTTGCCTGAACTTTTATGACACGGACCGCTTTTGCCTGTTCTTTGAAATCAAGGCGTTCGGGTACTTTTTTTGCCCGCACCAGTGCCGCCACGATGATGACGGAAATAACAATCGGCGCGATGATAAGCATCCGTTTGAGCATGTCTTTCAAGGTGATTTTGAATTTCATGGTAAAAACCTCCTACAAATATGTCGCTCCTATGGAGCTTTGCTCTTTTTTGACAGACTCCGATAAATATCAAACACATGGCTGTCTGAAACCGCCTGATATTCTCCCAGCGCAAATGCCCGGATTTTTGCCCGGATATTATGCTCGCCGATGTCCGCAGCGATGCACGCGGCTTTCCGGCTCTCCCCGACAGCAACAAGCCCCAAGCCTGCAATAAAAAAGAGCGAAGGATAAACATCTGCCCTCTCGTTCCCACGCTCCGCGTGGGAATGCCGCCCGGACGCGCCGCGTCCCGCCGGAGATGATTCATAAAAAAGCTTTCCCCCTTCCTCGTTCCCACGCTCTGCGTGGGAATGCAGCCCGGACGCTCCGCGTCCCGCCGGAGAAGACTCACCTTCACCTTCAGACGATTCGTAAAAAAGCCTGTCGTAATCGCTTTTAAAATTTGCAATTTCCCGATTGATGACGGCTCTGAGCGATTCATCATCTTCGGGAACAGAAGCGATATATGCCATCGCATGTTTGGCAAGAATGGCATGGTGGGGCGTGAGCATACCGGAGCGGCAGATTTCCCGCGCCGGCTCAGAAATGGAAATTTCTATGATATCCGGAGCATTGCGGATTTCTGTGAAAAGCTGTTCCTGCTTTTCATCAGTTCCGCAACCTGCGCACGCGTCCCGAATCATCCGGACACATCTTGCCAGCGCGGCATCGGCGTTTGCCGGAATTTGCAAATCCCTGCCCCGCGTCAGCAAAGTTTTTCCTTTTATCTGCTGTTCGATATAGGCTTCCGCCCGATTCACATAAGCGATCATTTTATTGTATGATGCCCTGACATCTTCCGCAAAAGTGAAAATGCCGTGATTCATAATCACAATGCCGTCAATATCCGGCTGGCGGTCAAAAGCTTCTGCGGCTGCTTTTGCCAGCGGAAAGCCGGACGCAATATACGGCAGCACGGCTATTTTTTCGCCCATCGCTTCTTTTATCATGCTTTCGCCGTGTTTCTGATTGGTTATAATCAAAATGCTGTCCGAGTGCGTGTGTTCCACATATCTGTGCAGGATGAACGCGTGCAGCAGTGCCTCAACAGAAGGCGCGGGCGAGTCTGCGGAAATCCGGCAGGCTTTCACCTGATCTTCCATTTCCGAAGCTGAAAGATCGTCAAAACCGCGGAGTTTCCGAAGCGGCTGCAAATACAAGCCCGTAAAACCCTCCGGCTCAATGCTTGCCATGTCCCACCCGGTTCCTTTGACAAAAATCACGTCGCTTTCTTCACCCGGAATTTTTAATTTCACGGAAGTATTTCCGCCCCCGTGCAGTACCAGACGGCTGTTGCCGCCGAGGAGCCGCGTCGTATAAACCCGCAGGCTGAGTTCCCGCGGCGCATCAGGATATTTGGCGGCAAATTCAAAAGATTCTTTTTCGTTAAAAAGATTTTCCATGTATTTCACTTTTATGTTTCAAATTTTCTGTTTGACGATTTCACATTTCCAATTTTATATTCCATATCCCATTGAAATATTTTTTGCAAGAAAGCCTTGTTAAAGTCCCTGAAAAAGCAGAATCTGACAGGCGGCAACTGACAACTGACTTTTAAATTGACATATAAGCAAGTTTTAGGTAATGTAATATAATAAATCATAAACTTCGTGATCTTACACTCAGGCTGCTTTTGGGGAAAATCCGGAGCGATTCTGCGATGACAGGCATGGGAAAGTGAAATGGTTGAAATATCTATGTTATCTAATCTCAGCGGGGCGACAGGCTTGAAAAAACATCCGGCAATGTACTGGGGGATCGGCATCACCGTTTTTTTTCTGATAATTGTCTATGCTCACATAGATTTTCTTGAAATACTGGAGCGGAAACTTTATGATGTCAGAATGGAATTAAGGGGCGGTTCGGAAGATTCGGATAAAATTGTGATGGTGGATATTGACAATGATTCTGTTGAAAAAATCGGACGCTGGCCCTGGCCCCGTTTCCGTATCGCCGAGGGCATCAGAAAAATCAGCGACGCGGGCGCCAAGGTGATCGGACTGAATATTATTTACAGCGAAGCAGAGGACAGCACGGCTTTAAAAGAGATCGAACATCTGTCAGAGTACCTCAGACGCCTCACAGACGAAGGCGCAAACGGAAAACTGCCTGAAATTATTGAAACGGTCAGTCAGATACGGTCCCGTTTGGACAATGACGGAAAACTTGCGGAAGCGATCAGCGCATCCGACAAGGTGGTGCTGCCGGTGTTTTTCAAACAGTTGGACGAACTGTTGAAGCCCAAGGCAGAGGAAAAGAAAAAAAAGAGCCTCGGACTTGCAGGCAGTTCCGTCAAAGTTCAAAATTCCGACAACAGAGAATGCCCCGAAGCCGATGAAATTACCATGCCCATTGCCCCCCTGCTTAAAGCTGCAAAAGGCATCGGACATGTCACCATCGCTTACGATATAGACGGAAAAGTCAGATGGGAACAACTGCTGCATGAATACGGCGGAAAATATATCCCTTCTTTCAGCCTGAGTTTAGCCGCGCTTTTCCTGGATGTGAACAATTCGGAAATAGACGCGGTGCTGGGCAAATCCGTGTCTGTAGGCTTTCTGGAAATTCCGCTGACCCCGAAATCCGAATTTTCAGTCAGTTTCAAGGGCGGCGCGGGGACATTCAGGCGTTATTCCTTTGTTGACATCTTAGACAGCAAATATCAGCCGGATGTGTTCAAAAACAAAATCGTTATCATCACGCCCACAGCCGCCGGCATATTGAATCCCATCAGCACGCCCACCGCTTCTGTCATGTCAGTGGGCGAATTTACGGCAAATGCGGTATGGGCAATGCTCAACCGGAAATTTGTTTACAAACCTTCATGGGATGTCTTTGCCGGACTGATGATGATCCTTATGGTGGGCGCGCTGCTGATTCTGGTTCTGCCCCGCCTGAAGGCTCATGTTTCAGCCGCTGCCTTTGTCCTGCTGTTAGCGGTTTTTATCGGCATTCCTTTTTACCTTTTTATATCTCACGGCTTATGGATTCAGATCACCTATCCGCTGCTGCAGCTCATTTTCGGATATATCGGCATGATCAGCATCAAATATTTCCTGACCGAGACCCGCAAAGACAAAATCGAGGTGGAATCCGCTGAAACCAACCGGATGCTGGGGCTTTCTTTTCAGAGTCAGGGACAGTTGGACATGGCTTTTGACAAATTCCGCAAAGCGCCGGTTGACAATGAAATGAAAGCGATTCTTTACAATCTCGGTTTGGATTTTGAAAGAAAGCGTCAGTTCAACAAAGCCGCATCTGTATATGAATACATTGAGGAATCTGATCCCAAATATAAAGATGTCGTGGCCCGGAAAAAGAAACTGATGCAGGCAAGCGACACAATGGTCTTCGGCGACGGATTTCTGAGCGTGGGGACAAGCGGGGGCGGACTGATTTCTCCCGGCTCCGACACCCGCCCCACTTTGGGCAGATACGAGATCGTCAAGCAGTTGGGAAAAGGCGCGATGGGCGTTGTTTATCTCGGCAAAGACCCGCGCATCAACCGGACCACCGCCATTAAAACCTTCCGTTTCAGCGAAGATTTCACGCCTGAAGAAGTCAAGCTGATGAAAGAGAAGTTCTTCAGAGAGGCGGAAAGTGCGGGAACGCTCTCCCATCCCAATATTGTGACGATTTACGACGCGGGCGAGGAACAGGAACTGGCTTATATTGCGATGGAATATTTAGAAGGAGAGGATTTGCAGAAATATACCAGAAAAAGCAGCCTTCTTCCCATGCGGAAAGTATTGGATTATGTAGCCGACATTGCCGACGCGCTGGATTATGCCCATGAAAAAGGCATTGTGCATCGGGACATCAAGCCCGCCAATATCATGCTCCTGAAATCCGGCGTGGTCAAAATCACCGATTTCGGGATTGCCAGAATTACGGCTGCTTCCCAGACTCAGACCGGCGTGGTCAAGGGAACGCCTCATTATATGTCGCCGGAACAGATTTCCGGTGAAAAAGTGGACGGACGTTCGGATATATTTTCGCTGGGATCCATGTTGTTTCAACTGCTGACCGGTGATGTTCCTTTCCACGGCAACAGCCCCGCAGCGCTTCTGCATCAGATTCTGAATGTTGCACAGCCGGATCCGAGAACATTGAATCCGAAACTCTTAAAACCCCATGTCGCCATTATCAACAAAGCCATGGAAAAAGACCGGGAAAAGCGGTATCAGAGAGCGGGCCTTATGGCCGCGCATCTGAGAGCGCTGGGAAAAAAGATTGATGATGCACTCGGGGCGGCAAAAAAGTAGAGACGCACGGCAGTGCGTCTCTACGGAATAGCCTTTGGAAAGGACTTGTAATGATGGTAATTGTTGAGGCGGCAGGCATCAGCGATGTAGGCAGAAAAAGAAAAGCCAACGAAGATTCCATTTTTATGGATGAGGAATTGGGGCTTTATGTGGTGGCAGACGGTATGGGCGGACACCAGGCCGGAGAGGTTGCAAGCAATCTGGTGGTGAAAACGATCAGGGACTACATGAAGCAGTTCAGAGAAAAAGAAAATGTGGAAGAACCGGCATATATTGACAATACGCTTTCCAAAGAAGCCAACCGTCTTTTTTACAGCATTCATCTCTCAAACCGGGTGGTTCATCAGGTTTCCAATACCAAAGCGCTTTACAAGGGAATGGGTTCCACGGTTTCAGCAGCCTATTTTACCGAAGACACCTTTATTGTCACCAATGTGGGAGACAGCCCGATTTATCTGATCCGCAACGGCGTCATTGAGACGCTTTCCGTGCCTCACACGGTCATTGCCGAGCAGATGGCGCTCTACCCTGACGGGGCGGCACGGTTCGGAAAATCTTTCAATCACATGCTGACCCGGGCCATGGGCATTGAAAAAACGGTGAAGCCTGATATTTGCGAGATTCAGTGTTTCAAAGAAGATATGCTGGTGCTGGCTTCTGACGGTCTGAGCGATAAAGTTTCCCCCAAAGAGGTGCTGAATGTGGTGAAAAACAGGCAGCCGGAAAAAGCCTGCCAGATGCTGGTGGACCTGGCAAATGAGCGGGGAGGAGACGACAATATCACTGTTATTGTGTTAAAAATAAAAGCAGTGAAAACCGAAAAAGGCGGATTTATAGAATTTATATCAAAAATTGTTGACGGAATCAGGTAGCTTTTCGGAAATGAGAAGTGAGAAGTGAGAAATGAATTTGCAGTCTGAACCGGCAGAGTTTTTTCAAAAAACTCGCTTTCCGAATCACGGCTTCTCACCGTTGACAGAAAATATATTTTTTGCAAAATGATAAGAGAGGGGACTTGCAATGCCAACTTTGACGCTCAAATTTAAAAAAGATTCGACAAAAATCAGGGAATATAAAATTGAAAGAGGCCAGTCTGTCACTGTCGGACGTTTGGACAGCAATGATGTGGTCATTGAAAATCTTGCCGTATCCGGACATCATGCAAAGATTGACTGGACCGGCAACGGCTTTCTGCTGACAGACCTGAAAAGCAAAAACGGCACGTTTGTAAACGAACAGCTTGCCATTTCCCACTGGCTCAAAGACGGAGATGTGGTCACCATCGGAAAGCATGTCCTGATTTTTTCCTATGATCCCGGAGAAGCCCAGCCCGACAAAGGCGGACAGGCAATGAGCGAAACCATGGTCATGGATACGGGAAAATATCGTTCCATGCTGGCAAAAAATATCACAAGCATGGCTTCCCAGTCCGCGGAAACAGAAAAAGTCGGGGTGCTGTCTTTTCTGTCCGGAGGAGAAGGCGATATAGAACTCAGCAAAAAGCTGACCAAGCTGGGAAAGAATCCTGCGTCGGATGTTGTGGTAAAGGGTTTTTTTGTGGGACAGACTGCCGCCACCATCAGCAAGCGGCCCGACGGTTATTATCTGAGTTATGTGGGCGGATTTTCAAAGCCCAAGGTCAACGGACAGTCCGTAAGAGACTCGGTGGGTCTCAAACAGTTTGATGTGATTGAGATCGGTTCTGCCAAGATGCAGTTTATCCACAAAGTGTGAAAGAAATTGAGAAGTGAGAAATAGTGAGAAATGCGGCGCATTCCGTTCAGCTTCAATCAGATGCGCCATATTTGCAGAGAAACTTTTGAGCGCAGCTTTTTTCGGGCGCGACGAAAAATCTGAGGTATCATGAAATCAAATTTTTTTTACGGTCTGGTCGGTCTGCTGATCCTGATGACCGGGGTGTCGGTATTTTTTTATTTTACAAATGAAGGAGTTGCAACCGAGTTCCGGCAGATTCGTCAGCCCAATCCCAATCGCTTTTATGTGGGCATTGATGTGTCTGCCACCATTGAACAGGAGACCCTCGACGATTTAAAGAGCAACATCACTTCACGGTTGAGGCATTTTATCGGGGATAAGGCTGTATCTTACAGCATATCTTCTTTCGGGAACCCGGGCTGCGCGGAACTGTCTGTCAAACAGATTGTTTCCGACCGCTCGCCGGCAGATGAATCGGAGTTTTCATGGGAAGTTGAAAAGAAAATTGAAACCGTAAAAGCTGCCGAGGCGCCGAAAAGCGGCAAGCCTCTGACCACGCCGCTGTATTATCTGCTTGAAAAAATTCTGCCTGAAAATACCGGGGGACGCATCATCATTTTTTCGGATCTGATGAATGACGACAGCGAATGTCCGAAACAGTATATTTTTCCTGAAGACGCGATTGTAAAGTTCGGCGCGAACAAAAACGGGCAGCTTGTTTTTGTTTATCCCACGCCTGTGCTGACCAGCACGCCTGAATTTAATGAAAGAATTATGAAACGCCAGCAGGATTTTATTGAAAAAATGCAGGAACTTCTGATGGCGGGCAACGTCAGAGCCTTTTTCTATCACATTCCTGATGACCCGGAAAAAAGATCGGCGTTTATCAAATCGCAGTTGGAAAATTCAATCCCCGTAACAACATTTGAAATTGTATGGGAAAGAACTTACAAGGTCATTGACACCATTGTGTCAGCCGTCAGAGGATAGCAGCCGTTTTACCGCAAATCTGTTTTAAGCCCGGGCGCTCCGCTCATTTTTGCATTCCGAATAATCAGAAGAAACTAAGTTTTTTAAAAAAAACTTAGTTTCTTTTAAAATCCAGCCTCAAAATGACCCTAAAGGTCTGTAAAATGTATATAAAACAGGTGCTTCAATCATTTTTTCATAAGCAGGCTCGATGTTGTCGCCCATAGCGGAGAAGGGAAGCGACACAACAAATGCGGCAGAACCCAGCAATGTCGCAAACATCCCCAGAGGACGAACAACCAGCAGATCAAACGTCATGCTGCCGGGGTCTTTGTCATCAGTCTCGGCGTTTCCCTGCGCCGCAGTTGCGGAGCCGAATGTAACAGAAATCAGCGCCGCAATCGCCAAAAAGATCAGGAACTGTTTTGTAATCTTAAACATATATCCTCCTTTTTATGGTCCTCGGGTTTTAAGTTTCATGCCGCCGGCGAGATGAGCCGGTGAAGACAGGAACGGACGGTCAGAACTTTTTCTATAAAGATAATCGTTTATATTAGATACTTAAATAGAAAAAATCGGGGAAGATGTCAAGAAAAAAGAAATATATCTGTGTTTCTGTGCGGAACAATCTCGGAAATAAGCGTCAGAATTTTTCGCAAAAGCGCAAAGCACGCAAAGAAAAAGCGGGGCAGACCGCCGACCTGCCTCTACGGTTTTTTATAAAAAAGCTTTTTTTCTTTGCGAACTTTGCGCCTTTGCGAGAAACTTTTTTATTTCCGATAAGGTCTTATACCGAATCTCTTTTGACTTTATATGATATTTTTTCCCCGGAGGGGTTTCC
>DZCT01000172.1 GCA_022736535.1 Desulfatirhabdium butyrativorans
ATGATCGGACCCCAACGCTTGCCGGATGATCGGACCCCAACGCTTGCCGGATGATGTTGGGGTTCGCAGGCTCACCCCAACCTACACGGCATTGACGCGGAGCGTGGGAACGAGAAATCCGACCGTTTTGTCATTCCGAACGCAGTGAGGAATCTGAGATTTCTCGCTTCGCTCGAAATGACATCACACACATTCCGAACAAATCCGCCCGTTTTGTCATTCCGAACAAATCCGCCCGTTTTGTCATTCCGAACAAATCCGACCGTTTTGTCATTCCGAACGCAGTGAGGAATCTTTTAACTTTTAACTTTTAACTTTTAACTTATCTTCTCAAGCCCAGCGCTTCGATGATACTTCTGTATCGTTTGACATTTTTGTCTTTTACATAATTCAGAAGTCTGCGTCGTCTGCCGACCAGCATGAGAAGCCCTCTTCTGGAATGATGATCTTTTTGATGAATCTTCAGATGTTCGGTAAGATAACTGATGCGATGCGTCAGAAGCCCGATCTGAACCTCCGGGGAACCGGTATCATCGTCATGGAGCTTTAACTCTCCGATAATTCTTTTTTTATCTTCAGATGTGAAAGCCAATTTCTTTTGCCTCCTTAATTAGAAATATTAAAAATAAAAAATAAAGATGTCAGGGATTTTAATACTTTTACTGAAAAACGCAACAATAATTATAAATATCAAGTTCTTTTTTGTCGCTTATGACGGCAAGCAGGCGGTGATCTGTATCCACAATTTTGATAAAGCGTTCCGGCTCCTGTCCGGAGAGCGAATCCGGAGTGCCGAAATGCCTAATCTTATAAAATCGGTTCAGCATCAAGGGCGGAATTTCTTTTTTGGCGAGCGGCACACCGCATTTTATCTTTTCCTTCAGAATTTCATCCGCAACATGACAGGACATTCCGTGCAACGCATCTGCCATTTCTGTCATCCGAAGATTTGACAACTTTCCGAAAGTTGTCAAATCTCTTTCCAGTTCTTCAAGCGTTACAGCCTGCTGAATCGTGAATCCGCCGCTTTCGATTCTGCGAAGGGCTTTCAGATGAGCGCCGCATCCGAGGGCTTTGCCGATATCCGCGGCAAGGCTTCTGATATAAGTCCCCGCGGAACAGGCAACGGTGACATGAATTTCCGAACGGTTTATTTCTCTTATGTCGAGAGATGAGATAAAACAATGTCTTGCGGGTTTCTGAACCGGTTTGCCTTTTCTGGCAAGCCTGTAAAGCGGAACGCCTTCATGTTTCAATGCCGAATACACCGGGGGCATCTGCTCAATATTGCCTTCAAACTGCCGACATACAGCCCGGATGACGTCTGCTTCAATTTTCATCTCCCGAAGATCAGCCTGCGATATGATGTTTCCGGTCACATCCTGCGTGTCGGTCTCGATTCCCAGACAGATCACCGCATCGTAAGTCTTTGTTCCGTGAAGAAAAAAACGACTCAGCCGGGTCGCCTGATTGATGCAACAGATCATCACGCCCGTGGCAAAAGGGTCCAGTGTTCCGGCATGTCCTGCTTTTGCAACGCCGAGCAGTTTTTTGACACGGGCTACCAGCTTTGCCGAACTGATCCCTTCGGGTTTGTCAACAACCAAAAATCCGCTTTCAATCATCAAATTCCTGATTTCTCACTTCCCGCTTCCTCAATTTCTTCTGCCAGCATGAGCATTTCATTTCTCAGCGCAGTAATGGAAGAGGCTTCGATACTGAATCCTGCGGCTGTGGGGTGTCCGCCCCCGCCGAAATGCGATGCGATGGCTGCCACGTCAACGCTTCCGTCTGAACGAAGGCTCACATTGAATTTATGCGGCGCAAGCTTTTTGTTTTTCCGGTCCCCGTTCCGATCTTCTTCAATGAGAACCGCCATCTTGACATCTTCTATCCATCGGGCATAATTAATCAGCCCGTCTGTATCCTCCGGCTGTGTGCCGGTTTCATTCAGCATGTCAGCCGTCACCGTCATCAGGGACAGTTTGCCGTTATCCGAAATTTCAATGGAATCCAGCGCAAGGTTCAGCAGCTTGATTCTGCCCAGCGAATATCTGCCGTAAACATTTTTCGCCACATTGTAAGGATCCACCCCCCGCGCCACCATTTCATCGCAGATTTCAAAAGCCGCTTTGTTGGTGTTTGAAAATCGGAATGAACCCGTGTCTGTAAAAATGCCCGTATATATACAGGCAGCCATGCTTTTGTCAATGGGAACCGCCATTGCTTTTATCAGATAGCAGACGATTTCCGCTGTGGCGCAGGCAGAGGGATCCACAAGATTAAGATCGCCGAAACGCGTATTGGTGATATGATGGTCAATATTAATGACGGCGGAGACTTGAAATCGGAGACTTGAATCCCCCCTGTCCCCCTTTATAAAAGGGGGGATGTTTGAATTCATTGTAAAAGGGGAAATATTTGATGCCAAATCTCCGATACGCTGCAAATCTCCGCAGTCAAGGATGACAGCAATATCATAAGTGTTTTCGATCATTCTGATTTCAGATTTCGAGAAAATACGCTCCACCCCCGGCAGAAAGCGATACACTGCCGGAATTTTGCTTTCATTATAAAGCGTCGTATTTTTGTTCAAAGCGTCAAGAGCAAATCCCATTGCCAGCAGAGAGCCGACAGCGTCTCCGTCCGGGTTGATATGGGAGACAAGCAGGACATTTTTACTCTTTTTCAGATGGCGGATAATTTTCTCCATAATACAAAATGCTAAGGATTCAAGCCCGGAACGCTGTCTTCCTCTCTGACCTTTTTCAGCAAGCCTTCAATATGGGAAGCATAATCAAAAGATTCATCATAGGAGAATTTCAGATGCGGCATATACCGCAGTTTGAGTTCAGCGGCAAGACTGCGCCTGATATAGCCCAGCGCGCTGTTAAATCCCTGATACGCATCTTCTTTGCTTTTATTGCTTCCGGTTGAAGTTGAAAAAAATATGAGTGCGCTTTTCAGATCAGCCGCCATCTTGACGCCTGTGATAATGGTCATGTCAAGACGGGGGTCATTGACATTTTTCCGCAAAACATCAGAGAGAGTCTGCTGTATCAGCGCGCCCACTCTGTCAGCTCTTGTGTAAGATTTCATCTGTGTCACGCCTCCATTAAGAATTGAGAAAGGTCAGGGGGACGAGGTAAGAGGTGAGAGGTAAGAGGTAAGAGGTAAGCCTCTGACCCCTAACCCCTCACCCCTCACCTTCATTCACTTCTCACTTACCGAAAGGTTGATAATCTCCATTTCAGTGTCAACGATCTCAGCAAGCCCTATTTCGTCAGCGAGGTTGAAAATTTTGTCTATTTTGGAATTGATGACCGCGCGGTCATTTCCGACCAATGCAAAACCGATTTCTGCCCGCTGATGAACGTCGTTTGATCCCACCTCTGCTATCGAAACATTGAAATTGTTCCGAATCTGAGCAATAACTGCTTTTACAATCCTGCGTTTTTCCTTTAAGGAATGGCATTCATGAAGCCTGAAAACAATGATTCCCAGCCCGATAACCATAATAAAAAAGATTCTCGCAAAGGTGCAAAGCTTTCCTCCGTAAAGCGCCCTGGCTGAAAATAGATTATCTGTTTTTTTTACCCGGGCCGCTCTGCTTTGACTTTCTCCGTAAAGCGGCCCTGGCTGAAAATAGATAAACCCGCTCTGCTTTGCGGTCTTTGCGAGAGATTTTATCTCTTATTTCCGATAAAGTTATATATAAATTCTTTATGAAAACCGGTAAGGTGGGCAGCAAGCTGCCCACCCTACTGTGCTACTGTCCATCGTGTTTATGAAGCAAGTTCCGGCTTAATCTCTTCCATATAATAACATTCAATAATATCGCCCACTTTGATGTCATTATAATTCTCAATGCCGATGCCGCACTCATATCCGCCCTGCACTTCTTTCACATCATCTTTGAAGCGGCGGAGCGACGAGAGTTTGCCGTCAAAACAGATAATTCCGTCCCGGACCAGGCGCACCTGTTTGCCCCGGACAATTTTGCCGTCAGAAACATAACAGCCCGCGACAGCCCCCACTTTCGGCACATGGAAAACTTCCCGGATTTCCGCCCTTCCCAGCACGCGTTCTTCATAGGTGGATGCCATCATGCCCACAATCGCATCCTGAATATCTTTGATGATATTGTAGATGATGTTGTAAAAACGCATGTCAACATGCTCTTCGGCTGCCATTGCCTGAACTTTGGGCGTGGGACGGACATTGAAACCGATAATGATGGCGTCGGATACGGCTGCCAGAGAAATATCCGATTCGGTAATCGTGCCGGTCGCGGCGTGAATCACATTGATGGTGACTTCCTGATTGGAGAGCTTCACCAATGAATCCCGCAACGCCTCGATGGAACCGTGCACATCCGCCTTTATAATAAGATTCAGGTCTTTAATCTCGCCCTCTTTCATGCGTTCAAACAGTTTTTCAAGGCTCAGCCGGGTGGTCTTGGCAAGGTCTTTGGACCGCTGCTTCTGGGTGCGGTGTGTACTCACCTGTTTCGCGCTCTTGTCATCAGCGACAGCGATCAGTTCGTCTCCGGCATTGGGGACCCCGGAAAGCCCGATCACCTCCACAGGTATGGACGGCGGCGCGGATTCCACCTGAACGCCTCTGTCATTCAGCAGCGCGCGGACTTTTCCGTGATGCACGCCGCAGACCACCGCATCCCCGGCATGGAGCGTGCCTTCCTGAATCAGCACGGTGGCGACCGGTCCTCTGCCTGAATCTAACTTTGATTCCACCACATAGCCCACTGCCGGTTTATCCGGATTGGCTCTCAGTTCCAGCACTTCTGTCTGAAGCAGAATCATTTCCAGCAGCGTGTCAATCCCGATGTTCTGCTTTGCGGAAACTTTGACAAAGATGGTTTCTCCGCCCCATTCTTCCGGCATCAGCCCGTGTTCGGCAAGCTCCCGCACCACCCGGTCCGTATCCGCGCCGGGCTTGTCAATTTTGTTGACAGCCACAATGATCGGCACATGCGCGGCTTTGGAGTGATTGATGGCTTCAACAGTCTGCGGCATCACGCCGTCGTCTGCGGCAACCACCAGCACCACCAAATCGGTAACTTTTGCCCCCCGGGCGCGCATGGCGGTGAACGCCTCATGTCCGGGCGTGTCCAAAAACACAATCTGTCCCCTGTCTGTTGCCACATGATACGCGCCGATATGCTGGGTAATGCCTCCGGCTTCGATTTCCGTAATGCGGGTTTTGCGAATCACATCCAACAGAGATGTTTTTCCGTGATCCACATGCCCCATGATGGTCACAACCGGCGGTCTTATTTTGAGATTCCCGTCCTCGCCCTCGCTTTCATCTGGTGTTTCAGCATGAGAACGCACCGGACGAAGGAAAGTTTCTTCTTCAAACCTGGCCCGTTCCACCTCATATTCAAATTCCGAAGCCACCAGAACCGCGGTGTCAAAATCTATGGTCTGATTCACTGTTGCCATCACGCCGAGGGTCATCAGCTTCTTTATCATCTCATTTGCTTTGATGCCCATGCGCTTTGCCAGATCGGAAAGCACGATGGTGTCATCAATCTTGACTCTCCGCTTGATGGCTTTCGGCGTCGTGATCAGAGTCGTCTGCTGGGGCTTGGGTACGGGTTTGCTTTTGCCGCCTTTACGGTTTTTCCGGTTTCGCTGTTCTCCGTCATAAAGGTCTTCTCCCTCAACCACTTCTTTCCGTTTGAAAGAGATTTTCTTTTTTGCCCATCTGGTCACATCTTTTACTTTTTTTTCCGTGGGCGCGGGGACAGCGCGGGGCGGTATTTCCGCGTCCGGCTTCTTTTTCCTGACCTTCTTTTTGTTCTTGCTCTCTTTCAGGGATAAATCTTCTTTCACCGTTTTGGAATCGAATTCAGCCTCCGGAGAAGTTGCTGACTGTCTGGGAACAGATTTTACAAAAGCCTCCGGCGGTTTTTCTTCGGGCTTGGGAGGCAGTTGTATGATTTTTGCCGGGATATCCCTCTTTCTTTTATTACTTTTTCTGTCTGACTTGGCGTTCCTCAAAGGCTGAACCCCGGCTTTGTCACCGGCTTTGTCAGCAGACGGCTGCGGAAAACTCCGATTCTTTGCCGGCTCGGAGGCATCTGCGGGTTTTTCCGTCTTTCTCCCTGCCATGTCCCGGGGGCGGTCCCCGCGAACTCTGTCTCTTTCATCCTTTTTTCCGGCATGGTCGAGTTTTCCGGCATGGTCGAGCGGCTTGCGCCGTTTTTCGCCGTTGCGGGGAAAAGTTCTTTTTTCGCCGCTCCTCTCCCCGGAAGCGGGACGGGGGGCAGGCTGTTTTTCCGCGCCGGGAACGGGAGCGACGTTTTCAGGAACAGAAGGGAGGGGTTCCGACTTTTTTTCAGACGCCGGCGCCGCAGCTTTTCTTTCGGGACGGTCCGTTTTTTCCGACATTCGCCCCCCTTCTTCCGCTACAAAAGGTCTGCCCGAGTGATGCGGTTTCCGCCGTCTGCGGATAACCGTTGTTTTTGCCCCTTTGTCATCCGTCGGCTCCGGCTTGGGGGCGAAAATTTCTTTTATCTTGTCTATCACCTCATCGTCCAGAGAACTCACATGGCTTCCTACTGAGATATTCATATCTTTCAACTTGTCAAGGAGTGTTTTGCTTTTCATGTTGAGGTCCCGGGCAATTTCATACACTCTGATTTTTGCCATCTGTCCTACTTAAATTTTATATATCCGGTATTTGTTTAAGGCGGACAGAGGAATTTCTGATTCAAATCCGCTCCGGAACTCCGCCTAGCTCATTTTACAAAGTCTTTTCATTATCTGTATGTTCTGCATCATTTTTCAAAAACATTCTCCTGAGGGACATCCGGTAAGTCCGTGTCCGTCGCACCGGAGATTTCTGCTCTCCCGGACAAAGGCGGATGTCCCGTCCGGGATTTTTCCGCACGGGTCCGTTTTGAAAATCCTGAGTGCCGGTTTCTGACAGCCTCGAGAATTTCTGCGGCTTTTTCCTCCGAAACGCCTCTGACCTGAATCAGGTCTGCTACAGAAGCTTTTCGGAGTTCGTCTGCTGAAAAAAAGCCTTTTTCATACAGGGCGTCTGCCAGACCGGTCCCCACGCAGGGGAGCGCCACTAAAGATTCATAAGCCTGCTGCATGTCTTTGCTGTATTGCGTTTCACTTTTCACATCCAATCGCCAGCGGGTCAGTTTGGACGCCAGCCGGACATTCTGGCCGCCTTTTCCGATAGCCAGCGAAAGGGAGTCATCCGGCACAATCACTTCCATGGAACGGTTGGATTCATCAATAATCACTCTGGAAATGACCGCCGGCGCCAGCGCGTTGCAGACAAATTTTGCAGGATCAACATGCCAGGGAATAATGTCTATTTTTTCACCTCTGAGTTCCTGAACCACACTCTGGACCCGTGAACCTTTCATGCCGACACAGGCGCCCACCGGGTCTATGTCCGAATCATTGGAGGATACGGCAAATTTTGCCCGGATCCCCGGCTCACGCGCCGCGCCGGTGATTGTTACAATTCCCTCATTGATTTCCGGCACTTCTGTTTTGAAAAGACAGATCAGAAAATTCGGATGGGTTCTGGAAAGAATGATCTGAGGTCCCCGGCTGTCGTGAAGAACGTCCATGATATAAGCGCGTATGCGGTCGCCGCGGCGATAGGTTTCTCCGGGCACCTGTTCCCGGTCCGGCAGAATGCCTTCTGTATGACCGAGATTGACAATCAGACTGCCCCGCTCGACCCGCTGAACAATTCCGTTGATGATTTCGCCTTTGCGTTCAATGTAGCCGGTATAAACGGCATCCCGTTCAGCATCTTTCATTTTCTGAATAATCACCTGCTTGGCGGACTGTGCGGCAATTCTGCCGAAGGCGCCGGCGTCCGTTTTTATACCGAGACTGTCGCCGATTTCGCAATCGGGATCAAGCCTGAGCGCGTCTTTAAAACTGATCTGAACTTCCGGTTCGGTAATATCTTCCGCCACTTCTCTGAATTGGAAAATATCCATTTCTCCGGTTTCAGGATTGTATTTCACTTCGATCTCTATTTTGTTGCCGAATTTTTTTTTGGCGGCAGATTTCACAGCCTCTTCAACGGCTTTTACAAGAATGTCAGGATCAATGCCCCTGTCCCGACTCACCTGTTCAATCACACGCTTTATGTCTGGTATAACCATCCGTTTTCTCCATTGAGAATTGAGAATTGAGAATTGAGAAATATTTCTCAATTCTCAATTCTCACTTACAAGCCTTGCCCGGCGAATTTCCTGAAAAGGAATTGAAAGGGTCTGATGACCGGTCTGAATTTCCACGGACTCTCCTGATACGGCTGACAGGATTCCCTGAATTGAAACCGATACGGTCTTTGTTTTCTGCCCTTCCGAATGCTGTCTGCGGATTCTGATCTTTATCTTTCTTCCCCGGAATTTTTCAAAGTCCGCTTTTTTTTCTACGGGGCGGTCCGACCCGGGCGAAGTGACTTCCAAACTGTAAGGACCGATATTTTCTATATCCGGGTCTGTGCTGACATCCAGCATATCCCCCACCTGCCGGCTGATATACGCGCAGTCGGAAAGCCTGACGCCGCCGGGCTTGTCTATATAGAGTCTCAGCACCCTGCCTCTTGCTTCCCGCTGATATTCCACACAGACCAATTCCATTCCTTCGGATTCGCAGAGGGCTTCTGTCACATTCCGAATGGCGGCGGCAATTTTTTTATCCCGTTCTTCTCCCGAATCTCCTGCCGAAGCTGAGACGGACCCGGATGCCTTGCTGACAGGTTCTGTGCGTTCCTTCTTCCGATGCTTCTTCCTGTCTGCCGAATGTTTTCGCCCTGCCAAAGCGTCATTTTTCATAAAGCACGTTTTGAACTCCGCAATGCCGAAGCTGACCCTGATTGTCCGTGACAGGAGTTAGCCGTCGGCTCGGAGCCGGAGCGTAAGCGACAGTACCGCCCGCTCCCGGCTCGGATTTTTTCATGCAACTGCGCAACCCCTGTGTGAATCAAACGAATGTGATTCAAACGAATGTGATTCAAACGCAACAGTCCGGAAAAGCAGGAAACAAGCATTGGTTTCCGTGTCTTTCCGATCTTCCGTTTTTTCGTGTTTCAGTTTCCATAAAAAACAAAAAACGGGCTTGTCGCCCGTTGGTGTAAACCTCTTGCCGTGGATTCAGAGACTTTATCTGTTCATGAAAAAAATAACCATAAGAAAATAATTCCCAACCACATTCTGCCCTTCATCGCCCACAAGGTTTACCCTTCCATTATCTTTGCACATCAAAAAGGCGGCTCTTTTTTATGGAGCGGGCAACGAGATTCGAACTCGCGACACCAAGCTTGGGAAGCTTGTACTCTACCAACTGAGCTATGCCCGCCCACCAAAAATAGAATGATGGTAATATAAAAAACTTTTCTTGTCAATACATTTTAATTGCAAACAGACTGATCTTACTGCGGAGGCTGATAACATCGCCTGATAACAGATGAAATAAATATAGATTTCTGTTATAAAAAAGTCAAGGTTTTTTCCAGCAATTCTGATTTTGACGTAAAGCGGGTCTGTCTGTTTTCAGCCCGGGCCGCTTTGCATAAAGGGAAATTCCGGCTGTTTCCGCAGACAGTGTCCGACGCAGTTTTTCAAAATGAGAATTGCTGGGTTTTTTCAGCAATTCTCATTTTGCCCCCTCTGAAGATTTGCCCGCTTTTGAAAAGTTGTCAAATCTGCTGGCGGAGGCAGGCTGTTTTATAAAAAATGAGATTCTCCGCTCGGAATGACACCCTGCAATCACCTCTTCTGCACCATTACCCCCACAGGATATACTACCAATTCGCTGTCAAAATTAACAGGGATGAACAGAATTTACAGGATAACTATTTTGAAATACAGTATATAATGTTCATCTCTGTTGAAATTATCTGCATATTTTTAATAGAGAATTGGTATAGGGTGGGCAGCTTGCTGCCCACCCTACGGACTACGGCGTGATGCCCAAGCCGTTGGCGGAACTGCTCAACCGCATCCGCCAGCCGTTTAATTCCAATTCGCTGGCGCAGGTTGTAGCGATTGCTGTATTGGATGATACGGTGTTTTTTCAGAAAACCTTGAAGACAATCCATGAAGAGCTTGATTTTCTTCAGAAAGAATTGGACAGGCTCGGCGTCCGTCATTTTCCGACGCAGGCGA
>DZCT01000173.1 GCA_022736535.1 Desulfatirhabdium butyrativorans
CACAGACGGACACAGACAGATATCTGAAAACGGAATACGGCATTTATGCAGAAAACATGCCGTAAAAAAACCGAAGTTGGATCACTATAGGTGAAAATGTCGGCAGCGGTGCAGAAGCAGGTGATTTTGATGTGTCATTCTGAACGAAGTGAAGAATCTCTGTTTCTGTAATACACTGTTATGATAAGAGATTCTTCGCTGACCCTTCGCTGCGCTCAGGGCTTCGGCTCAGAATGACAGTGAGAGGGTTAAAATCAAACTTGACAGAGCAGTAGTTTTACTTTGCCAACTCTCATTACGAGGGCAGACGAAATCTCAGACAAAGCTGCCAATTCCATGTTCATGCAGAACATCTTCCATATTCAGATCATCCCTTATGCCCAAGCGAGACAGCGCAAAATCATAGCGAACCGGGTCCTCAGGTATCAGCTTTCTGAAGCCATGAGTAATTTCAAGCGCGGTCTTCATGTTTGCCTGTTTCCGCGCGGTCAGTCCCAGCCGGAGAGAGATTCGGTGGATGTGGACATCTAAGGGAATTATCAGCAAAGACGGGGAAATCGCATCCCATCCCCCCGGATCCACTTCATCTTTTCGGATCATCCATCGAAAAAAGAGATTCAGGCGTTTGCACGCGCTCCCCCGTTCCGGCAGGGGAATGAGATGTCCGCAGCCGCCGCTTTCTGTAAGCTTTTCCGCAAAAAATGACATCGCCGGGATGATTGTCTCATCTGTTTGTCTCATACCGGCAAGCAGACATTCGTAAAAACTGCCATAAATTTCAATTACATGCTTTGCGCCGATGAGCAGAGAAGCGACATGCGTTTCATCTGCAAATCTGTGGCGGAAGCCCGCAAAGCAATGCCGGAAATCATCGGGAGATGTTTCTTTCACAAAGAGATAGGGCGAGGGACCCGTTATATTCAGGATATGGGAAACACTTTTCAAAATCCGGGCAACTCTGCCGTAGGCAAGCGAAGAAGCTATCAGTCCTGCAATTTCACGGTCGCGAAGGTCTTTATATGCGTAGAGAAATTCAAGCGGGTCCGGATGCACATACTCCCGGCGATGATAACTGTGATAGAGACGGTCTAATTTCTGTTTAAGATTTATGGTCGTGTTCAACTGAAAATACATGCGAATGAAGATTGGAAATCCACTGTTTGCCTTCCTGCGTGATCCGCAGATACCGCAATCCCTCCTGAATAAAAGGCGTTACCACATTCCAATAGAATTTGCCGTAGCTTTTCCGCATGTCCTCCGGGTTTTTATATCCGATTTTGGCGTTGGTGCCCAATTCCTCAAATTCATAGAAAAGTGCGGGAATTTTACGCAGATAACCGGGGTCGCCGAGCTGTCCGATCAGATCCGCGGCTCTGACCAGTCCGGCATAGCTTTTTATATCTTTGTGAAATTCGTCATCAGGAATCGGGAACCGAGTCATTTCAATGTAGGAAGCCACTGTATCCGCATCCGTATTGACCAGCAGTTTTCCGCCGAATCGCTCGTGAATAAACAGTTTTCCCCTGTCCACATGATAAGGGGCAAGACCGGCATCGGTGCCGCCCGGGGGCATGGTCACGGTTTTTCCGTCAACGCCGGCGGCAAGGATATTGCCTTTGTCCTGTCTGCATATTCCTTTCACAAAACCTATATCGTGACATAAACATGCCATCATAAAATGCAGCCAGTCTTTGGGAGAGACGCCGCCTTCGCTCAGATGTTTTCCCCGGAGAATTTCTTTTCCGCACATGCTTACCATGATGGTATGCTCGACGTTGTGATACAACGCGTCACAGTTGGAGATATTTTCAAGCGCCAGATGCCCCATCCATTCGATAATATTGGCAAAATGGGGTTCTACCAGTCCGTAAGCCCGTGTATATGAAGCTTTGAGTTCCTGTACAAAAGGCTCGATAATAAGCTGCTGAATATTTAACATCGCCAAAATTTCCTTTATGTTTCATCATTCGGAGTGCGTCATCTTATAAAAAACCGGAGCGAAGCGTTTTTTTGCACTGTAGTGCTAAAATTTCATTTTAGCACTCCGGAAACAGATTCCTTAACACTTAAACCCCAGATATTTCCTCGTTTCCAACGCGGATTCAACCGTATTTTTAACAGCTTCAACAAAATCCGGAAAGTATGAGTTGCTACATATCACAAACTGAGTGAAAAAGGCATTAAAATAATAACGGTCTGCGGCAATCAGCGCATCTATAATCGTAAACGGCAGATTGAAAGGACTTTCATAATAGGCAGCCCGCTTGCGTTCAACAATTCTTGCCTCTTCACTTCCCCGAAGTTCTTCAAGGCGCCGGATTTCAGTGATGCACCGGGATTTAAAATCCAAATTGTAATCTGTCTTCATTATCAGATAGGGAACTTGGGAAGCAATTTCATCAATATCGGAACATGCTTCAATCTCTTCAATCCCTGTATCTTTGTTCAGTACGAGCAGCGGGATATTTGTAAGAAATACAGGACAGAACAGAAAAGGAATATTTTCTGTCGGGCTTGCCTCAATATAAGCCAGCACATTTTCCGTGAGCAGACGCGGGAGCGCGTTTTGCAAGCGGTCAAGCCCCTGCCTGACGGCGGATTCGTCTGCTCCTCCGTCTTCCATGTCTATTTCAATGCCTTTCTGACAGACCGGCAGTTTGGCGTCAAATGCGGCGCCGGCATCTGATTCGATAATATATGAAGAAAATTTGTCAACCATGCGGATGGTATTGCCGAATATCACTCTTGAACTGTCCGCTGTGTTGGTGTCCGGCATAAAGAGCCAGACGGTTTTCGGATGTCTCTGTCTGCACTCGATGAGCAATTCCATTTGCGCGGTCGCCTGCTTTTGATGCGAGTCGGAAAAGGGCGTATAAGCTTTTGCATGAATATCCACCGAAAAATCATTGATATATCCGGAATCATTTTGATCGTATTTATAATTTGAACTGACAGCAAAGCCTTTGGATACGAGTGTTCGGGACGCTTCCAATTCCAGCGGCATACTTGAGGAAAGCAGACCTGCTTTCCATTTCAGATTGTCAGACATGATGAATTGCTCCGTAACAGGATTTTCAGGATGTTCAGAATTTATGTTTCACCCGTTCAGGCGGATCAGCCAAGTCTGAAAGGCTCAACAGTTTCAAATGGTTTTAATTTCATGCCGCCTCCTGTGTTTATTGACAAAACTTGCAACAGGAACCATTGCCGCACGTTCTGCCGCATCTTTCCTGCCCGCGATTTCCTCAACCCGGCGCAGAATTGATGAATGATAATAGCGGTATCCGCATTTGTCGCACACGCCTACAGGGACGTTTTCAAGAATCACAAAGCCGCACCTGTGCTTAAAAGCCTCCTGCGCCACAACCTTCTCTTTTACAGTGCCTTCACAATATTCGCATTTGTATCCGTACATGATTTCTCCTTTGTCAGCCGGTAACTCGTTATTGTCATTTCGAGCGGAGCGAGCCGAATCTTATAAAATGGCTTGTCTTTCATCAGGAAGATTTCTCCTCGCTTCGCTCGTCGAAATGACAGAAAGCGCAATTGATGCCGGTGGACACTATAAAAGCACGAATAACAGCATGTTCAATATCAAAAATTCCCAGACTGTCCTCCGCCATTTCCTCGACAGCATGGTGAGTCAGGTCATAATTTCCTTTTTTTACAGCCTGCTGTATTTTTTTCAACATCCGTTTCGACATAGTTTTTAACTTATCATAATTTCCGATAATGTCTGTTCTATTTATTCATATCACAGTTTTTTGCCGGGCAATACGAATCAGAAACCGCAATGCTTCATTGACCGAGCGGGAATCGGGAAACAGTTCGGCAACATCCGGCTCCAGATGTATATCGGTACTGTTGAATCTTTTTCTGGCGGGTCCCAGTTTTCTGATTCGCAACTGAGTCAGATCATATTCATCCCGCAGATCGTCGTTTATTTCAGTATCAGCCGTTTTCATATGCTTTCCGTTCCTTTCCTGTGGTTTCCCGTGCGCTGATCAGCCGAAGCGTATCATCTTCTTTCTTAGCGGACTTTGCGCCTTTGCGAGAAACTTTATCTCTCGCAAAGGACGCAGAGAGCGCAGAGAAAAGCTTTTTTATAAAAAAAATAATCCGTTAATTTCTTAGCGGACTTTGCGTTCTTTGCGAGAAACTTTCACGCAGAACCGGCTTTCCGGAGCAATAGACCCCAGTCATCATCCACCATTTTCTGAATCTGCTCTATATCCTCATTTTTCAAATGTTTGAACCTGCCCTGTGTCTCTAAATAATCTTTGACGGGCTTGTCGCCTTTGTAATTCAGCGTATAGCCAAGCCCATTTTCCACTTCATACAGCGGAAAAACATTGGTCTGAACTGCAAGTCTGGCGATTTTGACAGACATTTCCGTCGGCGCACGCCAGCCCGTGGGACAGGTTGCAAAAATATGAATGAATCGTGTTCCGCCCTTGATTTCTTTTGCTTTCTGAAACTTACGGATCATGTCTTCGGGAAAAGCGATGCTGGCAGTGGCGGCGTAAGGAATCCGGTGAGCGGCAAGGGCTTCCACAATATTTTTTTTGCGGCTGTGTTTCCAATTTTCCACAGGCGTGGTGGTGGTCCATGTGCCGTAAGGCGTGGCGGAACTGCGCTGAACGCCGGTATTCATATAAGCTTCGTTGTCGTAGCAAACATAAATAAAATCTTCGTTTCGCTCCGCAGCGCCGCTAAGGGATTGAAATCCGATGTCAAAAGTTCCGCCGTCTCCTGCCCAGACCATGACGGTTGTTTCCGTATCTTTTTTCATGTCCAATGCGGCCCGGACCCCGCTCGCGGCTGCCCCGGAGGTTGCAAATGCGGTATGCAGAATCGGTATTTTCAAAGCTGTCTGCGGATGCTGCCCTGATATCACTGCCCAGCAGCAGGCAGGAACGACCATTATCGTCTTTTCGCCCATGGCTTTCATAGCGAATTTTACGGCAATCGTCGCGCCGCATCCGGGACATCCCACATGCCCGGAATACATATAATCTGTGTCAGGAATGCTGAATTGCGTCATGGTGTCACTGTCTCCGATATTTTTTTATCATTATCATGTCATTTCTTGACGAACTTGACGAAGCTGTAACCGATAAGTCTTATTTATAGCACAAGAATTTTTTACGGTCAATGCGAATAGCGATTTTAACATGCTGTTTTCTGATTTGCTTGATTTCGGAATGCTTATCTGATAAAGAAAAGCATAAGGAAGCGGAAAGTCGTCCTCTACGCCTTTTTTAAAAGGCGGGGCTGTTAAATTTTCCGGAATATCTCGTTCCCACGCTCCGCGTGGGAATGCAGCCCGGACGCTCCGCGTCCTGATTTGAAACAAAAGGATTTTTTATGCGTTTAAAATATATTATAAAAACAGTTTGTTGTCTGATATATGCGCTGATGCTGCTGTCAGCAGGGATTCTGCCTTGCACGGCTGAAGACGGAAATACGCAGACAGTGCATGTCAAAAAGAAAGCGCCGAAACGATTGCCCGTCAATGAGCCGGAACAAATCACCGCTGAAACCGATCCGGTGCTGCATTTTGCGGTATCCGGCGACGGCAAATGGCTTGTCTTTACTTCTGCACGAGAAAGTTTTCCCGATCTGTGGCTCGGTTCGGCGGACCCGTCTGCGGCGGTGCTGCCGAGGCGGCTGACAGATGATCCTTCGGAAGAGGCTTGGCCTGCTTTTTCGCCGGACCGCAGATATATTGCTTATACCGGAACCGCCTTTGACGCCAAAGGCGACATTTATCTGCTTGACATCAAAGCTTTTCTCGATTCCGAGCAGGAGACGCGGATGCCGTCGCCGATTCGCGTCACCGGCAGAGATACGGAAGATGCCGCGCCGTGTTTTTCTCCGGATGGAACTACCTTGTATTTTCATCAAATCACGCATGATAATGCTCAGATTGTCTCTTCAGATTTAAAATCGCTTTCCAATAGCCGGGAGTCAACAGACAACAATTATAAAACACTCATAAAAAACGCTGCTTTTCCTTCAATTTCACCCGAGGGAACACGGCTTGCTTTTGTCTCCTACCGGAACGGCCCCGACGGAGACATTTTTATCTCAGACCTGCAAAGCGGCAGTGTGAGTCAAATGACCGAGGGACCCTTCACAGACCTTTTTCCGGCATGGTCGGCGGACGGCAAAAGCCTTTTCTTTTCCCGCATCGCCCCCCATGAAGACAATGCCGTGATCTGCAATGTCTCACCCCTCACCCCTCACCCCTCACCCCTCACCCGTGCAACCTCTTCCGCGTTTCAGCCTCGAATTGCGAGATCAAAGCTCTTTTTTCTCTCCAATCAGGGCGGCGTGAGCAATTGCCGGGCATTGCCTACAGACGGAGAAATTCCGGCATTGGATACGGTGGAAAAGCAGATGCGGTTGGCGGAAGAAATTTCGCTGAAAACGCCTGCTGATCCTTATCTCACGCTGCTCGGCTATCATAAAATATTGGAGATATATTCAGATAAAGCCGAATATGCCGCAAAAGCCGGATATAAAATCGGAAAGATGTATCAAAAATTTGAGATGTCTGAGGCTGCTGCTTCGGCATTTGAAATCGTCAGGAAAAACTACGCCGACATTCAGCCTGAGTCATCGCTTTCACTGATGGAAGAGACCGTGATGCGGCTCATATCTCAGTTGAAGCAGCCGGAAAATCACTCTGAACAGATTTTACTCATAAAAGACGGCTGCGCGGATATGAGTCAAATCGCGGCGGAGCAGTCATCTTTTGTGAAATGCGAAACTGACATCAAATGTGCGGAATTGCTGATTGAATACGGAAAAGATTCCGCCTCGCTCCGAAACGCATTAGAATTACTTAATGACATTATAGAACACTATTCCGCTGAGAAAACGAGTTATTCTGAATCACTCGGTTTTTCGCTTCTGAACTCGGAAAAAGAGCAGGCTGCCGAAGCCATGATGCAGAAAGCAGATGTTTACAGCATGACGGGAAATGCAGAGAAAGTCTATCCGCTTTATCTCGCGGTCATCAAATCCTATCCGAATGTCTCATATGCAGATGAGGCGGTGAAGCGCATCATCAAGATTTCAATGACCGGCGCGGAAGAAGCGAATCTTGACAGACAGATAAAACTGCTCCGCAAAATCGCCGAGGAAAATAAGGAAAAATACCCGATTCTCTCCGCAGGCGCGTTGAATCGTGTCGGCGACGCCTATTTTGCAACGGATGAGTGGGACAAGGCAAAGAGTGCGTATCGTCAGGTGTTGGAACAGTTTCCGAATGCGACAATGACGCAGACTGCTGCCGCCCGTCTCGCTCTTGCTGAGATTCTCTACCGGGAGGAAAGATTTCGTCAGGCAATTGATCTTTATGAAAGTGAAATTGCGCTGAGACCTTACGATGACAGGATTTATCATCTCGCACGAATGGGATATATCCGCAAGTCTGTCGCTGCCGGAGAATTTCTCTATCGTCTCGGAGAAATTCCCTCGGCGCGCAAGAATTTCAAAGAACTCATTGACTATGATGAGACAATTACAGAAGCGCATCGGGGCTATATCAAATGCGCTGCGGCTTCCAAAGAAATTCGTGAAGTGTCGGCGGATTACCGCAAAAAGCTGAAGTCAAATCCGAGTGATCCGATTGCTTTATATAATGTCGCACTGTGTCTCACCTATCTTGAAGATAAAGACTCACTCCGACAAGCCCGGAAACTGTTGCTTGAGACTGTCAGTCGAAGCGCACAGTCTGAATATTTTCATCAGACCCTCGGCTATGTTCTCGAAGTGCTTGAGACCGTTCACGGCGAAAAAGGCTTGTTGGAAACTGCGCTGGAGTCATACAAAAAAGCCTATTTCCTGAATGACCATCAAAACAACCCGGACAATGCCGCAAACCTGCTTCTCAATCTCGGCAATGTCTATTATCTGCTGGGGCAGTACGGCAAGGCATTTGAGTATTACAGCCTGCGTTTGGATACAGCGCTGCCTTTTGACAATACTAACACCGAAATACTGTTCTACACTCGGTTAGGCGCGGCGGCGTTTCAGACTAAAGAATCCGAAAAGACGGTTTCCGCGTTCACAAAAGCCCTTGATCTCATCAATGCCCGAATAGAGCCTAAGCAGGCATCCCTTGCTTTCGACAAAATCAAGCGCTATGTCATGGATCGGATTGTCTCTCCGGCTTTGCGAGACAACACGCTTGCAAAACAAGCTAAAGTCATTGCAAAATCACAGTCTGAAATCAACCGAAAATTAGGAAAACTGACGCAGGTGAATGTCTCTCTTCCATCTCCCGAATGGACAGTCTATAAAAAGGGAGTAGAAGCACTTCTTTCCGAACAGGAAAAGCTGAATCAAAAGATAGCCCCGCTTGCTCCTCAACTCTCGCCGCCTGCCGCGGAAAGCCTTTCAAGCATGATAGTAAAGGTGCGGGAAGCCCTTGATTTTCCTGAACGTCTGATGCAGTTGAAAGCGGAAATGCTGGATCGTCTCGCGCTGGCTTGTCAGGAAAAAGAAGATTGGGACAAGGCGGCAAAAACTTTTCAGGAGACTTTTGCCTTGAACGAGCAATTGGGTTTGTATCATAATTTGCCGAAAAATAAGCGTTCTGTCGCATACAATATCTATATGGATGCCGGAACATTCACCGGAGAAAAACGGACAGAACTGCTCAGAAAAGCCGCGGAAGCATTCAGTGAAGTCATTGCACTTGTGAAGCAGTACGGCATTCCTGAGAAAAAGCAGGTGCAAGGAAAAGGACTTGTGAACATCGCAACACAGATTTCTTTTGATGAAAGCAATACCACAGAGGCGGCGCACGGCTTTTCTGCATTGCAGGAGATAAGACTTGCAGAGGCATTTTTGTCTCGCATTCACATCGAACTCGGCGAACTGAAACCCGCAGAATCAGCCGTCAAAGCACAACTCGCCCAATATGAAGATAAAGTCATTTCCGACAAAGATGCCTACGGCGTGTCTCTCCTGTATCATCGGGCAGGACATATCGTTTATGCGCTCGGAAAATTGGATGAGGCGTTTGACTGTTTCAGATGTTCCGCAGAATTGTCTCTCCGCATGAAAAATCCTGTCAGTTCAGCGATCAGCGTCACAAATATGGCGAAAACGAAAGTAGAAAATGCAAAGCGCAACATGCAAAGCAGTTTTTCGTTTCAGTTAGACGAGATTGATAAAAAGACAAGTAATTTGTTGGCGGAAAATCCCTTTGTCGGCGGAAAGCCGGTAGCGGCAAACTATCACAACAAGATGGGCGTTTACTTGATGGAAGACTTGAAGCTGACAAGTCATAACGCTTCGCTTCAATCTTCAGTTCAACGAGTCAGAAGCCTGAAAAATGCGGCGGATCATTTTCTCAGGGGGATTCGTCTGTTTGAAGAAAGAGACAATCGCCGATATGACAAAGAAGAACTCGCGCTTCTTTCCGCGCTGCATCTGAACATTGCCAGCGTTGCGCTTGACTTGGGAGAAAATGAAAACGCCGCCGTGCATTTCAGTACAGCACTTGAGCTATCCGAGCGAGGCATATTTCCGGATTTGCAGTGGAGGGCATTGGCAGGGCTGGGGCGGCTTGAAGAAGCGCTTGAGACATCAGATTCTGTGACGATGCTGAATGCGGGATGCGCGGCGCAGGAAATCACAAATATCTTTGCGCCCTTAGTCGCGAATCTCGTCAAAGGAGGTAAAGCAGAAGAGGCATTCAATCTTGCAGAAAAGCTTTCCGAGACGGAGAGATTCAACCGCATGGCTTTTTTGTTCGGCGAACTGCCGGAAAAAGAGAAAATACTTTACCGGAATCTCTATCCCAAGTTGCAGCAGATCAGCGAATTGCGCCGAAAGACAGCAGAGGCTCAAGGCGAAGAAAAGCAGTATTTGCAGGAGAGATTAACGCTTGAGATTGACTTTGTGCAGTCAAAGTTCGGCAAAGACCATGAGGAATTGTCGGACATGATCCGCTTTCTGCCGGACGAGGAAACACGGGAACAGGTGATGATACTTTTGGGTCTTGCCGCTCATGCTCAGGAAGCAGAAAAACTTTCCGATTTTCAATATCTCATTGAGCAATACCGGGAAGTCATGGCAGCAGCGATTTCACGGCGTGGGGAAGATCAGACAGCGGATATTTTTACCTTTTTCGGAGCAGAGCCT